>JANPCY010000092.1:0-5669 GCA_031431175.1 Steroidobacteraceae bacterium
AACCGACACCTGCAGGTGGTGGCCAGGATACGCCTCGTGAAATGCCGTTGATTCCATACCAACCTTGCTGATGGTCTCGGGCTCGTAAGTGCCGAGTTCGTAGGTACCGGGCCGCGTGCCATCCACCGAGCCTGACGAATAGAAGCCGCCGCCCGAGGCTTTCTGGTAGGCGGGGAATGGTTTCACCAGCAGCTTCGCGTCGGGAACGAAGCCAAACCAGTCATGTACGCGCACGGCCGCGCGGTCCACCGCGGCCTGCGCATAGGCGATGACTTCAGCCTCGGAGCGGAAGGTGTACTGGCGGTCGGTGCGGAGCCGCTCGAGCAGTCCCTTGACGTCATCCGTCTTGAAGTGATCGTGCGCGATGCGCTTCATCTCGGCATCGATGCCCTTCATCTCGCGCAGGCCCGTCTCGTGAATGACGCGCGGGTCGAGCGCAAGTGAGGTATGAAAACGCACGGAGGCGGCGTAGCAGGCGGTGCCATCTGGATTGGCGGCAACGCCCACCGCGTCGCGGCCCCGATATTCGTTCGCGAGAAAATCGCGGTAGCGCCGGATCGCTGCATTGATCGAGTCGACGACGAGCGCGCGGACCTGTTGCCTGAACGCCTGGTCATCGGTGCGGGATGCCGGCTCGTAAAAGGGCGACACCTCGGGTGCATCATCGAGCATCGCCTGGACCTGTCCAAGCACGGCACGGACATTGGAATTCGGCGCGAGAACGCCCGCGGCCATGCCGGCGCGGAGGTTGGCGATCTCGGTGTCGAGATAGGCCGGCGCCGCCCGCAGTCGCACGAGCGCCGTTGCGCGCTCGGCCTCCGAGCCAACCGGCTGCTGTGCGAAAGTCGAGGCCAGCATGCTCTGCCAGCCCGTCCAGGTCGGGCTCACATTCCAGAGATCGGTGCGGCAAACCCGCCGTTCCACCGAGGCCTCGAGACGATCGCGCGTGAAGGCGTAGGGGATCGCCGCGTCCGTGCCATCGAGCTTCGCCGGGTCGATCTGTTTCAGCGTCGCGAGCCATGCGTCTTCGCGCGCCTGCCATGCGGCGATGGCCGCCACACTACGGTCCCCCAGCCGGTCCATCGGCGTGTCGGGATACCCGTTCTCGTACGCTTCATCGGGGAACTGATGGTAGTAACCGTCCACGAAGTCCTGCGCGACACGGCCTGCCGTGGCGGCGGCGTCCTCACCCGGGGCAGGCGGGGATGTTGAGCAGGAAACGGTCGCGAGCACCGTGATCGCGGGTAGCAAAATTTGCAGACGACGCATGGCCCGGATTCTCATGTCAGGACTGCCAACGCTTCTGCAGCAGGCGATCGATCGAGATGACGCCGGGTCCGGCGATGGCGAGCCACACGAATAGGGCGAGATACATGATTTCCTCGAAGCCCAGGAAAGTTAACAGGGAGTCGATCTCGTCCCACTTGGCCGCATGGACTGCGACGATCATGACGACACCCAGCGCCCCAGCGGAGATGCGCGTCAACAGCCCAAGCAACAGGAATATCCCGCCGAAGAATTCGACACCTGCGACGAAGGGCGCGAGGACTTCCGGCATGGGGATACCCCAGTTGGCGAAGTTTTCCGTAACCAGGGGCAAATGCGTGAGTTTTGCCCAACCAGTCCACAGGAACACCCAGCCGGCCACGACACGGGCGCACAGCGGTGCGAGCCAGTCCAGATGCCGCGCCACGCGCTGCGGCCAGTCGATCAGCATTTTGACGAGGATTTTCATGAGGTACTCCATTACAGCATTGTGTCGAGCGCCCTGATCAGGCGCTCGATTTCTGCTCTGGAAGTGTAATGGACGAACGAAGTGCGCAGGGCCCCGTCGTCGGTATCAATGCCCAGCGCCTTCAACAGGCGATAGGCGTAGAAATTCCCGGCGCCTACGCCGATCTTCAACTTGCCCAGCCGGCTCGCGAGTTCGGTGGAGCGATGACCGGCGGCCGTGAAGGAAACGGTCGGCGCTCGCTCCGGCGCGCGCACCCTGCCGATCATCCGCACTCTGGGATGCCTCGAGAGGAAGTCAAGCAGTGGCTGCAGCAAGGCGGATTCGTGAGCGCGGAACAGGCTTCTGACCGCCGCGGCGCGCGTCTGAACCGGCTGGCCGCCAAAACCGTGCCGATCCGCAACAGCATCCATGTAATCCATCACGCCATTGACCGAAGCGATCTGCGCGTGATCCGGTCCCGCCGGCGTAAACCGTTTCGCCGAATCGTCGGCATTGAAGAAATGCCCCTGATTCGGCAATGCGGCATTGAGATCCCGGCGCATGACCATCGCGCCGAGATGCGGGCCGTACACCTTGTACAGGGAGAAGCAATAGAGATCGGCGCCCAATGCCTCGATGTCCGGCATGCCGTGCGGGCTGAAGGCCACGCCGTCGACAAATGCCCAGGCACCGGCCTGGTGAACCATGTCCGTCAGTTCGCGAACCGGATTGATGGTCCCGACGACATTCGAGCAATGCGTAAACGCGACCACGCGCGTGCGCGAACTCAGGAGCGCCCCGAGATCCCTCGGGTTCAGTTCGGCGGAGTCCGGGTCGACCTTCCACTCGTGCACGACGAATCCATCGTCCTGAAGGCGGCTAAAGGCCCCGGAATTCGCTTCGTGGTCCTGGTTGCTGACGATTAGCTCGTCACCGGGCGACAAATATCGGCGGAGCGCCTGCGCGATGACGTAGGTGTTCTGCGAACTCGACGGTCCGAAATGCAGTTCATCTTCGCCGACGTTGAGCCACGCGGCCATGCGCTCTTTCGCAGTGTCCATCTGCTCACCGGCTTTGGTGGACGGCGCGAAATCGTGGTAAGGCTGGAGCTTGGTCTGCCGGTAGAAGCGATCAAGCCAGTCGATGGTCTGCCGGCAGGCAAAGGAGCCGCCCGCGTTTTCGAAGTGGGCAAAACCCTCGAGCGATGGTTCGCCGAAGGCCGGAAACTGGGCGCGTACAAAATCCAGGTCGAGTGTATTCATGGTTGACTCCGGTCCTAACCCCACAGCGCCGTGCCAAACGGTTGCATCATCGCACCGTCGAACGTGAAGCCCGGTTCGCGATCGCGCGCCAGCAGCAACGGTCCGTCCAGGTCCACCCAGCGGCACTGCTGCGCCAGTATGAACGCCGGCGCCATGGCAAGCGAAGTGCCCAGCATGTTTCCCGCAAAAAGTGCCAGGCCGCGTGCGCGCGCGGTCGTGGCACAGCGCAATGCCTCGGTGAGGCCACCGCACTTGTCGAGCTTGATGTTGATGCAGCTGTAGCGCGGGTTCAGCCCGTCAAACGATGCGTGGTCGGAAAAACTTTCGTCCGCGCAGAGTGCTATGGCACCCGTGTATCCGTCCAGGATCGCATCCTGCGCCACCGGCAACGGCTGCTCGATCAGCCGGACTCCGAGGCGCTGCAATGCAGGCGATGCGTCATTCAACTCATCCAGCGACCAGGCTTCGTTGACATCGACCACCAGATCCGCTTCGGGCGCCGCCCGCCGCACAGCGCTGACACGGTCAACATCTCGCCCATCGCGCGCGCCGAGCTTCAGTTTCAGGACTGCACCGGGAGGGGCGAGGGCGACGCCCGCAGCCATCGTCGAGGGCGTCGCGAGGCCGATCGTATACGTCGTTCGCAACGGTTCTGGTGCATCGACACCGGCGAGTTCCCAGACCCGACGCCCCTGTTCCCTGGCCTCGAGCTCCCACAACGCGCAGTCAATGGCGTTACGCGCGCCGCCCGCCGGCAGGTGCTCGAGCAACCCAACGCGATCCCATGGAATGGCATCGCTCGAAACTGCGTTTTCCAGGTAACGCTTCATGCTGCCCGGCGTTTCGCCGCAGTAATCGACACCGGCCGCCTCCGAGCGGCCGATGCATGCGCCCCTCTGGAGTTCGCAATAGAGAACGGCGAGTTCCACGGTTGTTTCCCGCGAAGTAGTGAACGGCTGACGCAAGGGCCAGGACTCCAGACGTAATGTGGCGTTCATGATACCCACGCGGCGGATCTATCGGACCATGGACAGAACGTTGTCAACGATCGGACCGACACCGCTGCGGATCGGATCGCAACAGGGCAAGTTCAGGCGTACGGAGATCTCGGCAAGGGCGCGAGCAGCCTCTTTTTCGCCGACATGCGAGGTATTGAGGCTCACACCGGCGAATCTCGCCCGGGGATTCGTCAGGCGCGCAGCGGCAAGGTAAGTATCCATGCAGGTCTCGTAAGACGGAATCGCGAAGCCCTCGAAGCCTCCCAGATGAGTGCGGCCGAGTTCGTGGCACAGCACCAGAAGATCCGGCTGGCTGCCGTGGATCAGCCCAAGCGTCACGCCGGCGTAAGCAGGATGAGACAACGCGCCCTGGCCTTCGATGACGTCCCAGTGATCCGGTGCTGCGGCCGGCGACAGCCATTCCGCCGCACCGGAGATGAAGTCCGAAACGACCGAATCGACGGCTACACCGCGCCCCGAAATGAAGATCCCGGTCTGTCCCGTCGCGCGAAAATCTGCGTTGACGCCGCGTGATCGCATTTCTTTCTCGATCGCAAGCGCAGCATATTTCTTGCCGATGGCGCAGTCCGTTCCAACGGTCAACAGACGCTTGCCGCTGCGCTTGATGCCGCTGCCCGGCCTGAACGATTCGGCCGGCTGGCGCACTTCGATGAGACGGCGACCAGTCCGCCGCGCCGCCGCGGCGATTTCCGGCACGCCGGCGAGGGGTTCGTGAAGGCCGGAGGCGACATCGAGGCCCGCCTCCAGTGCCGTGACGATTGTTGCCACCCAATTCGGTGCAACGAAGCCGCCGTCATTCGCGACACCCACGATCATCGTATGGATGCCGCGCTGAACGGCTTGCGAAGGCGTCAGATCCGGCAGTCCGAGATCCACCTCGCAACCCGGCAGGCGCAGCTGCCCTGCGCACAGCTCGCGGCGCCACTGCCGGATGCCCGCAGCGGTCTTGGCCGAACCGTCATCCGCTACGTCCGCCAGGAACAGCAGGTAGGGGCTTCGAATCGTGGCTTCCATGGACGGTGAGTATAATCATCGCATGTCAATCGTCGGCCGCGTACTTGCGGGCTTGGTGCTTGGGGCGGGCTCGATCGTTTCCTTCGCTGCCGAGGTGGATACCACCACTACGATCATCGTCAATGCCTGGCTCGTGGACGGCACGGGTGCCCCGGCGCGCAAGGGCGCCGTGCGTCTGCAGGGCGATCGCATCGTCGCCGTCGGCGAGCTCGAAGCGGCTCCGGGGGAACTCATCGTTGATGCCGGAGAGTTGGCACTCACGCCGGGCTTCATCGATACGCATAGCCATCACGACCGCGGCCTGTTTGAGGCGCGCGATGCGCTCGCCGCCGTGAGCCAGGGGATCACGACGATCGTGGTCGGCCAGGACGGCTCGATGACCTACCCGATCAAGTACCTGTTCGACCGGCTGCAGCGGACTCCCGCTGCCATCAACGTGGCATCCTATATCGGTCACGGCAGTATCCGAAGTTTCGTGATGAACACGGACTTTGCCCGCGCCGCCAGGCCGGAAGAAGTCGAACGCATGCGCCGGCTGGTCAGCGAGGGCATGGGCTATGGCGCGCTCGGATTGGCAACCGGGCTCGAATACGACCCCGGCATCTATTCGACGACCGACGAGCTGCTCGTGCTCGCGAAAGAATCGGCAGCCCATGGGGG
>JANPCY010000093.1:0-10652 GCA_031431175.1 Steroidobacteraceae bacterium
CACCGAGGAGGGCCGCGATTGCAAAGGCGAACGCCACAGAGAATCCGACGTAGCCCATGTAGAGCATCGGCGGATGGATCACCATGCCGGGGTCCTGCAGGAGCGGGTTGAGGTCGCGCCCGTCTTCGGCCGCCGGCAACAGGCGCGCGAACGGATTCGACGTGAGCAGCATGAACAGCAGGAAGCCGATGCTGATCAGACCGAGAATTCCGATCACGCGACTGCGAAATGCCGGCTGCAGGCTCGTGCTGAGACCGGTGACAGCGAGCGACCAGCCCGAGAGAACCAATGCCCACAGCAGCAGCGACCCCTCGTGGGCGCCCCAGACCGCGGCGATGCGGTAAAAGATCGGCAATTCCGAATTCGAATTGGTCGCCACGTAAAGGACCGAGAAATCCTTGTCGATGAACGCCCAGGCGAGGGCGCCGAAGGCGATCGCGATAAAGACCGACTGCCCGGCAACCGCCGAACGGCTCGCCTGCATCCAGGCGGCCCGGCCGCGCGCGGCGCCGGCCAGGCCAAAGAAGGCCTGCGCGATCGTGAGCAGCAGCGCCAGTATCAGTGCGAAGTGGCCGATCTCGGGAATCATTCGCTCGCCCTCGCGGGTGTCGGCATTTTCAGCGACTCGGCGACCTCGGGCGGCATGTAGTTCTCATCGTGCTTGGCCAGCACCTCCTCCGCCACAAATTCGCCGGATTCGCCGAATCGGCCACGAGCGATGACCCCCTTTCCCTCGCTGAACAGGTCGGGCAGCAGACCCGAATAGTGGACCGGGACCGAGGCCTGGTTGTCTGTCACGACAAAGCGGATCTCGAGTGTGCCATCCGTGCGTTTCAGGCTGCCTGTCGTAACCAGGCCGCCAATCCGGAATGCTTTGCCGCGCGGAGCCTCGCCGGCTATCACCTGCGACGGGCTGTAGAAGTAGAGCAAATTCTCCCTGGACGCGAGCAAAAAAAGCGTAACCCCGGCGCTGACGCCGACGAGGATTGCAATCACCGCGTACAGGCGCTTTCGACGTGGTGTCACGGGCGTGTCCTTCCGGAGTCCAGCCGGCGCAGTGCTTCTTCGCGCGCCGTTGCATGCAGGCGCCTCGCCGCCCGGACATTCAGGATCAGGACAATCAGCGTGAGGCCGAAGGACGGCCAGACATAGGCGGCGTAACCGCCCATCGCCAGAAATTCGGTCCAGTTCATCAGCAGAGCTCCTCGCGCAGCCACGATGCGTCGCGCTCGCGCCGGATGACTTCCGCGCGCAGCCGTATCATCAGTATCGCCGCGAAATACAAGGTGAAGCCGACCATCATCGTCAGCAATGGCCAAAGCATGTCGAAGGTGATGGACGGCTTGCCGATCTTCGTGATGGTCGATCCCTGGTGCAGCGTATTCCACCAATACACGGAATAATGAATGATTGGCAAGTTGACGACGCCGACGAGCGCGAGCACCGCGCAGGCGCGATCGGCCCGATCGCGTTCATCGATCGACGCGCGCAATGCAATGCAGCCCATGTAGAGGAACAGGAGGATCAACTCCGACGTCAGCCGTGCGTCCCAGACCCACCAGGTGCCCCACATCGGTTTACCCCATATCGAACCGGTCGCCAGCGCGAGGAATGCGAACCAGGCGCCCACCGGGGCTGCCGCGGCCGCAACCGCATGTGCGAGCTTGATGCGCCACACGAGGCCAATGCCCGCGGCGATGGCCAGCGTCGAATAGATGAACATGGACATCCACGCCGAAGGTGCATGCACATAGAGGATTCGGAAACCATCGCCTTGCTGGTAATCCGGCGGTGCCAGCACCAGCCCGCCATAGAGCGCCGCAATGATCAGTACAAAGGCTGGCCAGCCAAACCACGGCGTCAGGCGGCCAGCGATGCGGTAAAAATGGGGCGGCGACGCCAGCCTGTGGAACCAGGTCCAGTTCATCCAATTACTCCTGACTGATCCTGAGTGCCGCCGCCACGGCCAGTGGCGACAGCGTCAGCGACAGCACCAGCATCGCGCTCAGCAGCAGCAGTGGTCCACGCGCTGCCTCGCCGTGGATCGACATATCGACGGCGCGTGCCCCGAATATCAGCGCGGGCATCGCGAGTGGCAGCACCAGCAGCGACAACAGCACGCTACCCCGGCGCAAGCCAAGCGTCAGTGCCGCGCCGATTGCGCCCAGTGCGCTCAGTATGCCGGTGCCGAGCGCGAGCGAGACCATCAGCGCGCAAAATGCGTCTGTTGGCACGCCCAGGCTGATGGCCAGCAGTGGCGAAACCAGCACGAGCGGCAGACCGCTGGCGGTCCAGTGGGCGGCTGTTTTCGCGAGCGCCAGCAGAGCCAGCGGTTGACCGGAGAGCAGCATTTGCTCGAGCGTGCCATCCGCATGATCGGCCCGGTACAGAAATTCGAGCCCGAGTAGCGCCGCCAGCAAGGCGGCTATCCACAGCACGCCACCGGCAATTTGCCTCAACTCGGCATGTTCCGGACTGAGCGCCAGCGGAACGAGCGTCGTAATCATGGCGAAGAAGACCACCGGCTGCGCGATCTGTTCCCAGCGGCGGAACGCGAGCACGACGTCGTTGCGGTATACGAGTGCCATGGCCCGACCGACTGGAGTGCGCATCACGCGAGGTCCACGCAACTCGCCGTGTGGCGTGGAATGGCCGGGGACTGATGGGCGGCGATGATGACTGCTCCACCGCCGTCGACGTGGTCAGCAATGACGTCTGACAACAACAGGACGCCGACATGGTCCAGATTCGTGAATGGCTCGTCGAGAACCCACAACGGCGCGGCGGTCAGCATCACGCGCGCCATCGCAAGCCGGCGGCGTTGCCCCGCCGAGAGCACACGCGCTGGCAGGTCACGGCAACTGGCTAGACCGACACGTGTCAGGGCGTCGTCAGTTTCGGCCGCGGTCACCGAACGGCGCAGACCGACTTCGTGTGCGAGATTCTCGCGGGCCGTCAGATCTGCCTTGAGTGCGTCGCTGTGGCCAAGATAGGCGAGCGTCGCGGCATAAGAATCGAAGTTCGAGGCGATCGGTTGACCTTGCCAGCTTACGCCTCCCTGCTCCGCTGACAGCAGCCCGGCGAGCACGCGCAGCAGTGTCGTTTTGCCGGCGCCATTTGATCCGGCGATGTGCACGACCTGCCCCGCCGCCACTTCAACGGACACGCCGCAAAGCACATGGCGATCACCGCGCCAGACCTGGATGTCGCGAGCAGAAAGTCCAGAAAAATTAATCGCTTGCAATCGAAATATCCGCTCTCTTGTGAGGTCGCGCGAACTATAGCAGACTGGGATTGAACGCCGCGCCAAGGTCAATGCAGGCGCTTGACGACAACCTTCTGGTACAAGCCGCCGAAGCGCGTGTCCTTGCGCCAGAGGAAATCCTCGGGGCACGCGGCGAACTCCATGATGGAGCGTGATACGAGACCCTCGGCAAACGGTTCAAGCAAGCGGAATACCGCGGCCATCACCGGACGCAGCGGATGCCAGCGAATCGGTCGGTGATAGTCCACGAACACGACCTTGCCACCGGGCCGGACCGCCTCCAGCAGCGCAGTGACGATCTGGCGCTTCTTCTGGTCTGGCACCTCATGCAGCAGAAAAAAACATGACACTCCGTCGTAGCAGCCCTTGCCGGGATTCGCGGCATCGGCGACTCGCACCCGCACATTATCGCGCCCGGCAAGTTTCTGGCGACAGTGCGCGACCTGCAATGGCGCAACGTCAATGACGTCTAGGAAACCCTCGTCGCCAACCGCGTCCGCGAGTCGGCTGGACAGGTTTCCGTAGACGCTTGCGGCCTGCAGGATGTGATCGCCTCGTGCGAACTCATTGCAGGCAGCGCTCACCAGACCGTGGTAGTTCCCCCAAAGGATGCTGTTGACGACCACGTGCCGATCCAGGAGCCGCAGGCTGCGCGGGTGCAGATAGGCCCAGGAATAGGTATCGACGAGGTAGTCCGGTAATGTGGCGGCCGCATCCGGTTCGATTGCCTGGCGCTCTGCCCGCGCGACGGCCGACGTGGCCGGGAGCGGTTGCTGGTCCAGATATCGGCGCGCGGGTTTGATCAAGGGAATCAGCGCACCACCAGCACGGGGATGCTGGTTCGCGCAAGGACTCTCTGGGTTTTGCTCCCGAGCAGCAGCTTTACCACGCCCTTGCGGACGTGCGAAGCCATCACACCCAGGTCGGCGCGGGCCTTGCCCGCCGCGAATAAGGTATCCGGTAGGCCGCGGTTGCGGCAAAACATGGCGATTCTCCATTGGCCCGCAAAGGGGTGCCGTGTGGCAATCATGGTAGACGGGTGGCGGGATGCTCACGTTGATCAGGATCAATTGTGGCAACAGCACGGCAAACTGAATGCGAGAAAAGCCCCCGCCTTCAGCCCGGGGCCAGATACTGACGTTATGCGCCGGTGAAACGTAGCCGGGCACGAGTACAGATCAGGCGCAGCAAGCGTCAACAGGCAGCGGCAGCGAAGGACCGGAGCTGAACCAGTTGGGACAGATCGTCCTCGGAAAGATGAACGACGATCCGATCGGGAAGGAAATGGAAGTCGCGGAAAGCTCGTCGAGATCAATGTGAACTCAACCGAGCCAGCGAAGTTCGAGTGCAGCGCCGAATGCCAGAATTGGGGCCAGGGCTGGCAGTTGTTCGGGCCGATGGGAATCTAGCGCTCCAATGCCAAAGACCCCGGATTGACATAACTACGTCTCATTTACACCGGTGGATTTGCGGGGCCAATGCAGAGTATCGTGTCAGGGCACGCCTCATCCAAGAGCCACGAAAGTGCCAGGGGCGGGTCAGGGTCAGGCGGGGATTTATCGGTGAAGAAATTGCGTCAGGTCATACACCGTAATGGAGTTGACGAGTACGACGATCCGTTGTCGGGTCGGCAAATGGTCTTCATGGACGGCCTGACGGTCGAGAGTAGCGACAACGATGCGCTGGCTATTGTCAGTGTCGCGAGCATCGTAACCTGCGGCTCATGTTTGAGGCGCTGGATCGAGCCGGTCGAGAATTATCGCAACGGCTGGGGCAGCTGCCCACACTGCAAGACGCGACTTTTCCATCCGCCGCTCTATTTCCCTGCCACTCCCACGCCGAAGAGTTCACGGATCGAGCCGATTCTGGACGCTCCGAAGGCCAGCGCTGGAAGCCAGTGACGGATGGGCGGCGCTGATACCGGCGTGCCGATCTTCGTGGTGCCCCGGGCAGGAGTCGAACCTGCAAGCCCTCGCGGGCAACGGATTTTAAGTCCGTAGCGTCTACCCATTCCGCCACCGGGGCATCGTTTCTCGTCCACCCATAGTAGGCTAGCTCGCTTATGTCAGGCGAGCAGCAAATCCCGGATGCGGCCACGGATGAATGGGCGTGGAGCGCCGCGGGAAACGCGATTCCACGATCCGTGGACGCCGTCATCATCGGCGGCGGCATCGTTGGCTGTTCGGCCGCGTACTTCCTGGCGAGACAAGGCGTGTCGGTTGCGCTATTCGAGAAAGGCCGGATCGCCGGCGAGCAGTCCGGTCGCAACTGGGGTTGGGTACGTCAGCAGGGCCGTTCGCCCATCGAACTACCGTTGATGATCCGCAGCCTGCGTGGTTGGCAGGAACTGCCGGGCGAACTCGGTGAGGACCTTGGATTCAGACAGGGCGGATCCCTTTACCTCGCCGAAAATCCCGCACAGCTCGCCGAACTTGGCGAGTGGCTCGCGGTCGCCCGCGCCCATGATTTGGACACGCGGCTGCTGTCGGGCCGTGAACTGGGTACGGTTCTGAAGTGCGACGGCAGGAATTGGGCCGGCGCGATGTATACGGCAAGTGATGCGCGCGCCGAACCAAGCCGGGCGGCTCCTGCGATCGCGCGTGGAGCCCGTCGATCGGGCGCCCACATCGTCAGCCGATGCGCGGTGCGCGGCATCGAGCGAGCCGCGGGCCGTGTGCAGGCAGTGCTTACGGAGCATGGGGTTGTCGCCGCGCCTGTGGTCGTTTGTGCTGGTGGCGCCTGGACGAGCTTGTTTTGCGGCTCACTCGGGATCACGGTACCGCAGCTCACCGTATTGGGCACGGTTGCGCGGACGGCGCCTGCAACACGACTGCTTGATGGGGAAGCCTGGTCGCCGCGCATCGCTATCCGTCGCCGTGCGGATGGCGGCTATACAGTTGCACATGGCAGCTCGTACACGCATTCACTGACACCGGCTACGTTCCGATTTGCGGCCAAGTTCCTCCCGGCACTCAGGCAGGGGTACAAGTCGTTGCGCCTGCAATTCGGGCGCGAGTTCTTCAAGGCGATGGCCGAGCTCAACCACTGGGATCTCGATGCACCCTCCCCGTTCGAGCGCGAAAGAGTGCTGAACCCGGCACCGGAGCCGCGCGTCCTGCGGCAAATGCGCGATGCGCTAAAGCGCTGGTTTCCGGAGATCGGCGATGCGCCATTCCTTGAATCCTGGGGTGGCATGATCGAGACTTCACCCGATGTACTGCCGATCATTTCGGGCGTCGGGGGTTTCGAGGGATTCTTCATAGCGACGGGATTCAGCGGCCACGGATTCGGCATCGGCCCCGGTGCCGGTAAACTGATCGCCGACATGGTCCGGGGCGTGGCGGATCCGGTTGAACTGGCCGCATTTCGCCTCACTCGATTCTTCGACGGATCGCCCATTCGCCCGGGTCCCGCCTTGTGACGTCTGAAAAACAATTCGACGTCGTCGTCATCGGCGGCGGACACAACGGGCTTACGGCTGCGTTCTACCTGGCCCGCACCGGGCTCAAGACACTCGTGCTCGAACGGCGGGAAATACTCGGCGGCTGTTGTGTCACCGAGGAGATCGACCCGGTTCTGGCTCCCGGTTGCCGGGTTTCAACAGCCTCGTACATGGCGTCCATGCTGCGTCCGGAGATCATCCGGGATCTGGAGCTTGCTCGGCACGGATTGCACATGGTCGCGGCAGAGCCGACAGTCCAGGCAGTGACGCCGGATGGCGCGGTGCTCCCCTGGTGGAGCGATCGCGAGCGCATGCAGGGATTCCTGCTCCGGTTCGCCCCGGCAGATTGCGAGCATTTCCTGTCGCTCCAAGAGCGCCTTGCTGGCCTCGCCCGCCACCTCGAGCCGCTTTTCATGCAGGCGCCCCCGGACCTGCAGCAGGGTGGCGTGGCGGGCCTGTGCGAACTGTTGCGCTTCGCGTTCAGGTTCCGCCGCATGCGCGGACGAGAGATCAGCGATCTCGTCGCCTTCGCGACCGGCAGTCTGGGGGAATTTCTCGACCGTTCGCTCAAGTCCCCGCATCTCAAGTCGCTGGTGCTGGCCAACAGCCTCTATGGCAAGCACGGTGGTCCTTACGATCCCGGCACCCTCTTCGGCCTGCTATTCCATTTGCTGGGCGGCGGGGAACAGGCGAAACAGGGATTCGCCGGCCACGTGATGGGCGGCATGGGCGCCATCACCAGGGCGATGGCTGCGGCATGCGCTGCCCGCGGCGTGCAATTCCGGACGAATGCCGCCGTGAAGCAGATTCTTGTGCGCGCTGGCCGCGCGAACGCCGTGCTGCTCGAAGACGGCTCTGAGATTGCCGCCAGCATCATCGTGTCGAACGCCGATCCCAAGCGCACTTTCCTCGGGCTCGTGCCGGATGGAGAACTCGACCCTGAATTTCTATCCGCAGTGCGCGGCATCAAGATGGATGGGCCGTGCGCCAAATTAAACCTGGTGCTCGCTGAGGAGCCGCGGCTCAACGGCATCGATCCGGACGCGGACGCATTGCAGAGGGCGCAATTCACACTTGTTCCCTGGCTTGATGGCGCACAACGGTGCTACGAGCAGGCGCGGCAGGGCAGGATTGCCGCGCAGTTGTGGATCGACTGTCTGGTCCCCTCGCTCATCGACCCGTCGCTGGCGACACCGGGGCGCCACGTGATGACCTGCTTCGTGCAATACCTGCCCTATCGCTTCAGCGATTCCAGCTGGCGCGTGGAGCGAGATCACCTGCACCGGCAACTCCTGGGCCAGATCGGGGCCTCCGTGCCCGCAGTGAATCAGTCATTGATCGCAAGCCGCCTGTACACGCCGCTCGATCTGGAGTCGGTATTCGGAATCACCGAGGGCAACATCTTTCATGGTGACCTGCGGCCGGATCAGCTTTTTTTCATGCGCCCAGTGCCCGCATATGCGCGCTACGCGACACCGCTGCGCGCCCTGTATCTCTGTGGTGCCGGCACGCATCCTGGCGGCGGCGTGACGGGCGCGCCGGGTTATAATGCCGCGCACCGGATTCTCGGCGACCTGCGGCGCGACCGTGGACTGCGCAAGACGGCCACTGCGTGAGGTGCCCGTGAACATCCTGCGCGTCATGCCGGTGCGATTCCGAATCCTGACCGTGCTCATCGTCCTGAGCTTCATCAACTACCTGCTGCGCAACAACATCTCGGTCGCCATTCCGAGCATCCGACAGGAATTCGGCTTCAGCGGTGCGGAAATCGGCTGGATCCTCGGCAGTTTCAATATCAGCTATGCGCTGTTCCAGATCCCGGGCGGCATCTTCGGCGAGCACTACGGCCCACGCCGCGCATTAGCGCTTATTGCCGTCACCTGGGGCGTGCTGACGATCCTGACGGGCTTTGCGCCGGCCCTGATGGCGGCGTCAGCCACCGGTGCGATCGTCTCGCTGATCGTGGTCCGGTTCCTGATGGGCATCGCGAATGCACCGATCTTCCCCATCATGGTCGGGTCGATCGCCAGATGGTTTCCGGCGGGTGGCTGGGCGCTGCCGAATTCCCTGAGCAGCATGGGCCTCACCCTTGGCCAGGCGGCGCTCGGGCCAATAGTGACGCTTCTGATCATCCAGTTCGGCTGGCGGGAATCCTTCTACGTGCTTGCTCCGTCCGGATTTCTGGTCGGCGTGTGGTGGTACTGGTATGGTCGTGACAGCCCGGCCGAGCATCCGGCAATCGCACCAAGTGAAATTGCGTTGATAGATCGCGATCGAGATCCTGCTTTTACGCTTGCGAGTGAGAGCGGAAGTTGGCGCGAAGTCCTCGCACGACGCGACGTGCTGCTGCTTGCTGCCAGCTACTTCTGCATGAACTATGTGTTCTACATGTTCGCGCAGTGGCTCTTTACTTACCTCGTGGAGGAGCGCAAATTTTCGCTGCTTGAAAGCGGATTCCTTTATGCCCTGCCCTTCGCGACTGGTGCGGCGCTCGCCGCCGCCGGTGGAATCACCTGCGACTTGCTGTGCCGCCGGATCGGCGCGCGCTGGGGATGCCGCATTCCAGCGATGACCGGCCTGGTTCTCGTGGCCATGTTCCTGCTGGCGGGTGTGCATGCGATGAATCCATACGTCGCCGTCGGTCTGCTGTCGCTGTGCTTCGGGTTCACGCAATTCACTGAGGGCGCGTTCGGGGCCGCTTCAAGCTACACCGGTGGCCCGCACGCGGCCACGGCGTACGGGGTCGTGAATACCGGCGGGAATGCTGCCGGCTTTCTGGCGCCGGTGATCGGGATCATGCTCGATCGATTCGGCTGGCTGCCCACACTCGCCAGCGGTTCGATATTTGCAGTCACAGGCGCGGTGTTGTGGTTGTTCATCGACGTGCAGCGCCGGCTGCGCCATCCGTGAACGGAGGCCAGGGTCTCGCCTAGCGCGCCGACGCCTAGCGCTCCAATTCGTACTCCGATCTCTGCTTTCGCGCTATAGCGTCGGTTCGGTCCGGCAGCAGCCGCCCGCACAGCAGCTTCAGGTGCAGCACCACGTAGATATGCCAGCCGATGAGCACGATATCGCAGATCATCATCAGCCGCTGCCATAGGCCCAGCCAGAAGCCGCGCTTCTTTTCCTTGATGACCTGGCTCAGGCCGCGCACGACGGTGAAACCCATTCTCTGGCCGAGAAGTTTTGCGAAGAAGTTGAGCGCGATCTCGATCTGGAAGTTCTTCTTGTAGGTGCGCGGCACCCGATTCCACAGTGTCTTGGTCAGCACGCGCTCGCCGCCCAGGATCGGCGTGAAGTGCAATAATCGGTTCGCCCAATACGTCTTGCGGCCGCGAATGCCTACGTACATGCCGTAGTCGCCCGAAGTAACGGCCGTGACGATGCGCGTGACCATTTCCGGCGTCAGCCCGATAATGTCCGCGTCGCAGAAGAAGACAATTTCGTTGCGCGCGGCGCGCACGCCGCGAGCCATCGCGGATGCCTTGCCGCGGATACTCGGCAATGAAATGACCGTAACACCCATGGAGCGGGCGCGCTTCGCAGTGTCGTCCGTCGAGCCGTCGTCAACGACGAAGATCTCATCGATCAGGGGATGGCCGAGCAGCGGCTCGATCACGCCGCAAATCGTCCGGCTTTCGTTGAGCGCCGGAATGATCGCGGAGACCGTCGGGTCCCCTGTATTCGGACTCGCCGTTTTCTCATTCGAATTCATGGCCGCAGGATGATACCCCTGCGCCGCATGCCGCGACGAAAGACTTGCTCGCGCCGCCGGGCCAGCACATGGCCCCATGCCATTCCGCCGCAAATGAATTGTGGAGGCTAGGGTCGGAATTCAAGCCACCCTGAAATAGCTTGTTTTGCGCCAGTTCGCGCAGCCATTTTTCCGGTTACCCCACCCCGGACCCCCCCCCCATTATGGGGGAAAATAGACCACGTAAAGTT
>JANPCY010000094.1:0-5360 GCA_031431175.1 Steroidobacteraceae bacterium
ATATATATATATATATCGTCACGCAGTCTCTGTTTCCGACACCGGTCTACCAGTATCTAGGCGGACTGCTGGCCGCACGGCAGGCCCAGGGCGGCGCACGCGTGCCGAACCCGTTCCTGCGCGGCGCAGAGCAATGTGCCGACACCGCCCGGAAGCAGAGTGTCGATGCGCCGCTCGTCAAGCACATCTGTGAACGGGGTCGAAGTTCAGCTGCGTAGCGCCTTGCGCCCGTCTAGATCCGCGCGCCGAGATAGGATGCAAGCCGCAGCAGATCGCCGAATACGCCGCCGGCAGTCACCGCCGGACCGGCCCCTGGACCCTGCACAATCAGCGGATTCTCGCAATACCGGTCGGTCTCGAAACGCACGACGTTGTCGGTCAACGCCAGGTTGGCGAAGGCGTGGCGCGCCGCGAGGCGCTCGAGTGAGACTGTCGCTTTGCCCGCCGCAGTCAAACGGCCGACATAGCGCAACACGCTGCCCTCGCTCCGCGCCGCGCCGTAGAGTTCATGCATGCGCGCATCGTGCGCCGGCAGCCGTTCGAGGAAATCGGCGACGCTGCATTCGCGCAGGTCCTCCGGCACCAGGTTCTCGACCTCAACATCAGCGAGTTCCAGCGGCAAGCCCATCTCGCGGCCAAGGATCACGAGCTTGCGTGCGAAGTCCATGCCGGACAGATCGTCGCGCGGATCGGGCTCGGTAAACCCCTGCGCCCTCGCGTCCCTGACGATTGTCGAGAACGGGACACTGCCGTCGTAGACATTGAACAGGTAGGCCAGCGTGCCGGAAAAGATTCCCTCGATTTTATGGATGCCGTCACCGGTCTCGCGCAGGTCGCGCACCGTCAGCATGATCGGCAAACCGGCGCCGACCGTCGCTTCGTAAAGGTAATGCGTGCCGGCCTCACGCCGCGCCTGCTGCATGCGGCGAAATTCGGCGAGTCCGGCGCTGTTGGCTTTCTTGTTTGGCGTCACCACATGCAGGCCCGCCGCGAACCACGTGGCGTAGCGGCCCGCGACACCGGCGTCCGCGGTGCAGTCGATCATCACGCGATGCGGCAGGTGATCCGCGGCGACATGGGCCGCAAAGCGATCGAGATCGAGCGGCTCTCCGTGCTGATCCAGCGCCATGCGCCAGCGCTTCAGGTCAATGGCCCCATCGGCCAGCAGCATGCGTCGCGAGCCTGCGATGCCGCGCACACGCAAGTCGAGATTGAAGTCGCGGCGGAATCGCGCAGCCTGGGATTCCAGCTGCTCTATCAGCGCCGATCCAACGGCGCCCGGGCCGATCAGGCCGATCGATAAAGTGTGCGGTGACAGGTAGAAGCCCGCATGCACGGCGCGCAGTGCCTTCGTCGTGTCCCTGCGATCGACAACCACCGAGATGTTGCGTTCAGACGCCCCTTGCGCAATCGCGCGTATGTTGACTCCGACATTTCCCAACGCCGCAAACAGCTTTCCGGAAATGCCGTGGGTGCCGGCCATGCCGTCGCCGACGATCGCGATGATCGCGCATCCGCTGGTCAACTCGACGCTCTGGATCTGCCCATCACGCAGCTCCATCGCGAAGGCGCGGCGCACCACGCGTTCGGCGAGCGCCGCCTGGTCGCCCGGGATCGCGAAGCAGATCGAATGTTCCGAACTGCCCTGCGAGATCAAGGTCACCGAAATGTCGGCGTCGTGCAGCGCGCCGAACAACCGGTGCGCCGTGCCCGGCACGCCAATCATGCCGGCGCCCTCGAGGTTGACGAGCGCGACGTCGTCGATGCTCGTGATGCCCTTGACCACAAGGGCAGACGACGGCACGGCGACGATCATCGTGCCGGCCCTGGTCGGCGCGAAAGTATTGCGAATCCGGATCGGAATGCCTTTCTCGACAGCCGGCGCCATCGTCTGCGGGTGGATGACCTTGGCGCCGAAATAGGCGAGTTCCATCGCCTCGCTGTAGGACAGCGAGTCGATGATTTTTGCATCGGGAACCTGGCGCGGGTCAGCGGACAAGACGCCGTCCACGTCGGTCCAGATCACGATTTCGCGGGCATCGAGCAACGCGCCGAATATGGAGCCTGAGAAATCGCTGCCGTTGCGACCCAGCGTCGTCTGCAGGCCGCGGGTGTCGGTAGCGACGAAACCGGGAATGACGAGCGTAGCATCAGTGTCCTGCGCAATGCGCCGCGCGACATTGCTGCGGGACTGCGTCCACTGTACGCCGGGTCCCAGCGGACCCCATTCGACGACGACAATCTCCCGCGCATCCACCCAGCGCACCGGTTTGCGGTGTCCGCGGCCTTCGAGGAAGGCGGCGAACAGATGGGTTGACCACAGCTCGCCGAATCCGGACACCAGGTCGCGGAGATCGCGGCCAGCCGACCGCACCAGAGTAACTGCCTGTAGCATGCGCCGCAGGTCGGAAAGGTCTCCCTCGAATTGCGCGAGAAAAACGCCGCGGGCCCCCGGTTCCAACAGCTCCGCCGCGAGGCCCTCGTGCAGCTGCTGCAGGCGCCTGAGCGCCTCCTCGCAGGCCGCCTGGTAGGTGCCTTCGGCTGTCGCAACGAGCCTGATCAACTCGTCCGTGACTCCACGACAGGCCGACAGCACGAGCGCGACCCGGGGCTCCGGCAGTTCCTCGACGATTGCCGTGACGCGCCTGAAGCAACCGGCGTCGGCCAGGCTCGAACCCCCGAATTTGTGCACCACCCAGCGTCGATCGGATGTACTCAAGGCGAATGGACGGAGATGGTCATGTCGGAATCAACGCTAGGGCGGCAAGATGACCGGATCGAAGCCGGCCGCCACGATCGCCGCAACGACAGCTTCGCCATGTGTGGCATCGCGAGCTTCGAAGGTGAGCTCCAGAGTGGCCGACCGCACCGGTAGCGCAATGGAAAGCCGGCGATGATCAACCTCGAGAACGTTTGCACCGAGGTCGCTGATCGTCTGGCTGATTCTTGCGAGGAACCCGGGTTTGTCAGGCATCGTGATACGCATGCTGACGATGCGCTTCTGCCGCACCAGATCGCGCACGATGACCGAAGCCAGCAGATTCGGATCGATGTTTCCGCCGGACAGCACGAGGCCGACCTTGCGACCATGGAATCGATCAGGATGCGCAAGAGCGGCAGCGAGCGCCGCGGCGCCCGCCCCTTCCGCCACCGTCTTCTCGACATTCAGGAACAGCGTGATGGCGCGCTCGAGCTGGGATTCGTCCACCAGCACAAGGTCGTCCACGAAATCACGCGCGATGCGGCGCGTGATCGTGCCCGCAGACTTTACCGCGATACCCTCGGCAATCGTGTTACCAGCGCAGCAGCTGATCTCGCCCTTTTGCGCTGCGATCATGGAGGGATAGCTCGTGGTCTGGACGCCGATTATCCGAATTGCCGGGTTGCGGGCCCTGGCGGCGAGCGCCATGCCTGCAATCAGCCCGCCGCCACCGACCGGCACGACGAGAGTGTCAATGCAGGGATGCGCTACAAGCATCTCCAGAGCCACCGTGCCCTGGCCGGCGATCACAGCGGGATCATCGTACGGGTGAACCAGTGTCAGACCCCCGATGCGAGCGACTTCCCGGGCATGATCAAAGGCGTCGTCCAGAGCCTCGCCGTGCAGCACGACTTCCGCACCATGCGACTTGGTTTGCTCCACTTTTACAAACGGCGTGTGCAGCGGCATCACGATCGTGGCGGGAATACCGAGGCGGCTCGCGTGATAGGCGACAGCCTGGCCGTGGTTGCCGGCAGACATCGTGACGACCCCGCGATGCCGCTGTTCCGGGTCCAGCTGCAACAAGAAGTTGAGTGCACCACGCTCCTTGAACGAGGCCGTGAACTGGAAGTTCTCGAACTTGACGAAGACTTCCGCACCGGCCAGGCGCGACAGCGTGAGCGAGTGCAGGCAGGGCGTCTGCACGATGTGCGAGAAGATGCGCTCCGCCGCGGCCTCAATGTCCGCAACAGTGAGCGCGTCTGGACTGAAACTCGCATCCATTCGAGCTGGCGTCAGCATGCGGTCCTCGCTTCGTTCGGTGCGCCGACTCAGGCCGCCGCCGAACGGCGCAACCAGCTCATCCGCTCGCGCAGGGCCTTCCCGACCCGCTCGATGGGATGGTTCAGGTCACGTTGCAACAAATCGCGATAGTTCGGCAACCCGTTGGCGTTTTCGTCAATCCATTCGCGGGCGAACTGCCCCGAGCGAATCTCCTCGAGGATCGCCTGCATCGACGCCTTGACGTGATCGTCGATGACCCGCGGGCCGCGCGTCAGATCACCGTACTTGGCGGTCTCGCTGACGAACTGGTGCATCTTGGCAAGGCCGCCCTCATACAGCAGGTCGACGATCAGCTTCAGTTCATGCAGACACTCGAAATATGCAACTTCAGGTTGATACCCCGCCTCGACGAGCGTCTCGTAGCCTTTCAGGACCAATTCAGTCGCGCCACCGCAAAGCACTGCCTGCTCGCCGAACAGATCGGTCTCCGTCTCCTCGGCGAATGTTGTTTCGAGCACGCCGCTCCGCGTGCCACCGATCGCGTGCGCGTAGGCCAGCGCACGCGCCTGCGCCCGGCCGGTCGCGTCGTTCGCCACGGCAATCAGGCAGGGCACACCCTGGCCCGCCTCGTATTGTCGGCGCACGAGATCACCCGGTCCCTTCGGGGCGACCAGCACCACGTCAAGTGTTTCGGCCGGCTGTACGCGGCGATAGTGAATGCTGAAGCCGTGGGCGAACAGCAGTGTCGCCTGCGCCGACAGATTCGCCTCAATCTGCTCGAAAAGGGCGCGGTGACTCATGTCGGGCGTCAGCATGGCGACGAGCGTCGCGCCCTTCGCGGCGTCCGCGGGTGAGCAAACATCGAATCCATCGGCCCTGGCGCGCGCCGCGGTCTTGCCATCGGGTCTCAACCCGACGACGACGTTGCAACCACTGTCGCGCAGGTTCAGCGCATGGGCACGCCCCTGGCTGCCATAGCCGATGACGGCAATCCGTCCATCTCCCAGCGCCTTTGGATCTACATCGTCCTCGACGTACAGCTTCATGGTGATTCCCCTCGATCCACTCTCAATTGATCCGGTTTCCCGGGCCTGAAACGACAAACCCCGCAGCGGCTTTACCGGTGCGGGGCTCAGTTTTGAGTTCGGCGTGTGACCGTCGACTCAGACTACCCCATGCCTCCACTAATGAGGACTACGAGGACGCTTGCGAGCGTGCCGCGCACCGGTGAGAACATCGGGTTCATGGAATGCGGCGAATGCGGGCAAGCGGGTCGCATGTGCTTCATATTCTTGGAATCACCCTGGCAAGTCAAGCCTCGGCTAAACGCTGCATGGGTAAGCGCCAAGCACCTTGAAAAGCGAGGCAGTCCGGG
>JANPCY010000095.1:0-3913 GCA_031431175.1 Steroidobacteraceae bacterium
CGAAAGACCCGCAGCGCGCGCGAGCAGGGCGAGCACATACCCGTCGCCGGCATTGTTGCCAGACCCGCACAAGACGGCAATCCGATTTTCATCCGGCCACTGCCGCCGAAGCAGGGCCAGCGCCGCCGCGGCGGCGCGCTGCATCAAGGTGTATCCGGCAATGCCCGCCACATCGATCGCATGCCGGTCCATCGCGCGCACCTGAGCGGCCGCATAGACCAGGGCGGGCAGCGATTCCATTCGGGCGATTATACTGGCCACCCGCCACTCCTCGCCGCCATGGCAAGTAATCTCACCGCCGACGAACTCTCCGCACTGCGATCGCGGCTAACCGGGTTTGCGACTGCGCTCGGCTTCGACCAGGTCGGAGTCGCGGGCATCGATTTACCCGAGGACGAAGCGCGGCTCGAACGCTGGATCGCCGAAGGCCGCCACGGCGGAATGCAGTACATGGCCAGGCACGGACGACGGCGCAGCCGGCCGGCCGAGCTGGTGCCAGGAACCCTGCGCATCATCAGCCTGCGCATGAACAGCACCGCACCCGACGCGGTAGCGGCGCAGAAGGTCCTCACCGACGGCAACCTCGGCTATGTCGCGCGTTACGCGCTGGGGCGCGATTACCACAAGATCCTGCGCCAGCGACTCGCGAAGCTCGCCGCGATGTTGGAGGCCGAGATCGGGCCATTCGGCTATCGAGCGTTTGTCGATTCGGCGCCGGTCATGGAAAAGCCGCTGGCGCGCAATGCGGGTCTCGGCTGGATCGGCAAGCACACCAACCTGATCAATTCCCGCGCCGGCTCGCTATTCATGCTGGGGGAACTGTTCACGGACCTGCCACTGCCGCTGGATTTGCCTGCGAAGGATCGTTGCGGGACCTGCAATGCCTGCATCCCGGCCTGCCCGACCGGCGCGATCACGGCGCCGTACCAGCTCGATGCGCGGCGCTGCATTTCCTACCTGACGATCGAGCACCACGGCCCGATTCCGGAGGAGCTGCGAACGGCGATCGGCAACCGCATTTTCGGCTGTGACGATTGCCAGCTGGTCTGCCCCTGGAACAAGTTTGCAGGCCTCGCCGCCGAGCCTGGATTCCGCGCACGCCACGGACTCGATGCGCCCGGTCTCGTCGTGCTGTTCCGCTGGACCGAGATTGAATACCTCGATCGCAGCGCAGGCAGCGCGCTGCGTCGGATCGGCTATCCGAGATGGCTGAGAAATGTCGCCGTTGCGCTAGGCAATGCGCCGACCTCGCCCGAGGTCGTCGCCGCACTCAAGTCACGCCGCGAGGATCCGGATGCGCTGGTGCGCGAGCATGTGGAATGGGCGCTCGCGCGCCACGCGATTCGCCACTAGCGCCGGACGGGATTCACGTAGTGACGCCCGCTGCGGGTCTGGCGGATCGTCTCGAACAGGTCGTCGAAATCGCGCGAGTTGTTGGCCGGGTCGATCTCGGCCGTGTTGACGATCAATAGCGGTGAAGCCGTGTACTGGTGGAAAAAGCGCGTGTACGCCTCGCCGAGACGCTGAAGATAGGCAGCGTCGATGTATTTCTCATAGGCAATGCCGCGCTTGTCGATGCGCCGCAGCAGCGCATCCACCGGTGCCTGCAGGAACACCACCAGATCCGGTATCGGCGCGTCGAGTGCCAGGCGGTTGTAGACCTGCTCGTACAGCTTGTATTCCTCCTCGTCCAGCACCACGCGCGCGAACAGCCGGTCTTTCTCCAGCATGTAGTCGGCGATGCGCAGCGGGGCAAACATGTCGTGCTGGCGCAGTTCCGAGAGCTGACGCGCGCGCTGAAACAGGAAGTGGAGCTGGGCCGGAAACGCCGCGGCCTTCGGGCTTTTGTAAAAGCGCTCGAGGAACGGATTCTCCATCGGCTGCTCGAATACCGTCTCCGCTCCGACCGCGGCCGCGAGCTTGCGCGCAAGACTGGTCTTGCCGACCCCGATCAGGCCCTCCACCACGACCAGCCGGTGGGGCCAGATTTCTTTGCTTGCTTCAGGCA
Source organism: Steroidobacteraceae bacterium (assembly GCA_031431175.1). Taxonomy (GTDB): domain Bacteria; phylum Pseudomonadota; class Gammaproteobacteria; order Steroidobacterales; family Steroidobacteraceae; genus SCUD01. The sequence goes on from JANPCY010000095.1 coordinate 2,009, forward strand.
CCGGTATTCCGTGCGACCAGTGGTTCGATACCCTCGCCCTGGACCTTTTCAAGAAGGCTGCACACGCGGCCGTGATCGGGAACCCAGAGCATCGGGGCAATTTCGGCCAGAGGATACAGTACGAAATTGCGCTGGTGCAGGCCCGCATGCGGCAACCGCAGGCCGGGCTCATCGCAACGGGCATCGCCGACCATCAGCAGGTCGAGGTCGATCAGGCGCGGCCCCCATCGCACGGCGGGCTCCATCTTGCCCATGCGCCGCTCAAGCAAGCGCAGGTTCTCGAGGAACGCACGCGGCTTCAGCAGGGTCAGGAGACCGGCGACGGCGTTGACGAAATCGGGCTGATCCTGCGGACCCATCGGCACGGAACGCCACAATCCGGAACGCAGCACGAGACGCGTGTCCGCGAGACCCGCAAGCTCGCCAAGGGCCTTCTCGACCTGCCGGCGCGGATCATCGAGATTGCTGCCGAGCGCAACATAGGCCGGTTGCCAGACCATTTGTCGCCTCAACTCTCGGTCGTGGGAGCCCCGCGCCGCCGCCCGCCACGGCGACGCCTGCGGCGGCCGGCGCCGACGGGCTGGCCGGAATGGCCCTCGTCCGCCCCGACCCGTTGTTGCTGCTCTTCCGGCGGCAGCTCCTGCAATTCGGTCCACCAGCGAGCGACGGCCGGATCCTCGCCACCGGTCTCGGCGCGCAGCACCAGGAAATCGTAGGCGGCACGAAAGCGCGGATGACTGATGAATGCGAGCGCGCGACGGCCCTCACGCCGGTGGAAGCGCGGCTGCAGCGCCAGCATCTCGCGCATCGGGATCGAAAACCGTTTTGGTATGCCGATGCGGCGATTCTGCACGGCGACAACCTGATCGGCCGCCTCGGTGATCGCTTGTCCCGCCTGCGACCCGGCCTCGAAGCGCCGCTGCGCCGCGGCTGAGATCGGGCCAAACAACAACACTGCGAAAAGGAACATCGGTGTCACCGCGCGATCTTCGAGTACACGGCCGTCGGTGTTTGCGAGTCCCGCGCGGATCAGCCGCGCCGCCATTCCATCCGTTTCCTGCGCGAGGTAGGCCGCCGTCGCCGGAAACAGTTGCTCGAGAAGTCCATGCTCCAGCAGCAATTCGAATGCACGCTGCCCGAAGCCTGCCAGGAAAAGTTTCTGGAATTCATCCAGCAGGCGCGCCGGCGGAATCTGCTCCAGCAGCGGTGCGAGCCGCCCGATCGGCTCACGCGTACCCTCGTGGATCGTGAATCCCAGCTTGGCCTGGAAGCGGATTGCACGCAGCATGCGGACTGGATCCTCGCGATAGCGTGTTTCCGGATCACCAATGAGCCTCAAGGTTCGGCTCTTGACGTCGGCGACGCCGCCGACGTAATCCCAGATCGAGAAGTCCTCGATGTTGTAGTACAGCGCATTGCAGGTGAAGTCGCGCCGCCAGACGTCCTGGTCGACGGTGCCGTAGCGATTGTCGCGCAACAGCCGCCCGCCATCGTCGTGGACACGGTCAGTGCTTGCCGGCTCCGGGGCCGGTTCATCATCCGTATCATCCGCATCCGGCTCGATCGGTTCGCCGGCCGCGCGGAAGGTCGCGACCTCGACAATCTGATGGCCAAAGCGCACGTGGGCGAGCCGGAAGCGCCGACCGATCAGCCGGCAGTTGCGAAACAGGCGTCTGACCTCTTCCGGCGACGCATTGGTCGCCACGTCGAAGTCCTTGGGCTCCATGCCGATCACGATGTCGCGCACGCAGCCGCCGACGAGGAACGCCTGGTAACCGGCGTCCTTCAGCTGGTACAGCACCTTGAGCGCGCTCGTCGAGATCATTGAGCGCGAGATCGGATGATCGGCACGTGCGACGATCACCGGGGCGGGAGCCCCGTCATTTGGTTGATTCAAGAAAATCC
>JANPCY010000096.1:0-3767 GCA_031431175.1 Steroidobacteraceae bacterium
ACTTCACTGGCCTTGACCGCCATGCGCTGCGCCAACTCAGCGACCGTAACGGTCTCGCCGATGCCGACCTCGTGCTGCATGGGCTGGGTAGGCAGCTCGAAACCGTGCTTGCGGTCGGCGTCGGTCGAAACAGCGCGCCGCCGCGACCCCGACCGGGTCCGGCCCTTCTTGTGCCGCGCTGACAGGCCGCCCGCAATGTGCAGTTCCTGGCGTCCGAATCGCGGGCTCTTGTCGTCTTCGGTCGACTTGCGGGATTTCTCTTCTCGTTGGCGACGCTCTTTTTCGGCCTGTTCGCGGGCCCGCTGCTCGGCCTCGCGCCGGGTCTGCTCTTCCGCCTGCCGCCGTGTATTCTCCTCCACCGAGCGGCGCTCGGACTCCTCGCGTTCGCGACGCTGCTGTTCGCGCTGCTCCACATCGCGCTTCGCGCGCGCTTCGACGGCCAGGCGCTCGGCATCATCGGTATCGCGCTGGCGATCCAGCTCCTCCTGCGCCACGCGCGCCTGTTCCTCCAGCACGTCACGCTTGATGTAGGTGCGCTGGCGGCGCACTTCGACGCTGACAGTGCGCGCCTTGCCCATCGGCGCGGCGACCCTGATCTCGCTCTGCGCCTTGCGGCGCAGCGTGATTTTGCGGGGCGCGCCGCCATCCTCGGCCTTGCCGTGGGCCTTGCGGAGGTGCGTCAGCAATTCATGCTTGGCGTCTTCGCTGATGCGGCCCTTGGGTCCTTCGACCCGGATGCCGGCCTCTTCAAGCTGCGACAACAGCTTGTCGACGGTGACCTTCAGGACTTCCGCGAATTGTTCGACCGTGACGTCAGACATGGCTTTTTATCTCCGTCCCCGCCTCAGGCCTGCACGGCGTTTTCAAACAAATGGGCGCGGGCCGCCATGATCAGCTGCCCGGCACGCACCGGATCCAGTCCCGGCACGGCCTCGAGTTCATCCAGGGACTGATCGGCGAGCTCGTCGCGGGTCCGGATGCCGCGTGCCGCCAACTCATATGCCAGCTCCTTGTCCATGCCCTCGATCGCCAGCAGATCCTCCGCAGGCGCGGATTCGTCAGCTTTTTCCTCGCTCGCGATCGCCTGGGTCAGCAGCACGTCGCGCGCGCGGTTGCGCAGCTCCTCGACCATCTCCTCGTCGAATTCCTCGATGCTCTGCAGCTCGCTGGCCGGTACATAGGCGACCTCCTCGATCGTCGAGAAGCCCTCCTGGACCAAGACGTTCGCGATGTCCTCGTCGACGTCGAGCAGGGTCTTGAACATCACGCGCAGCAGACCGGTCTCTTCGTCGCTGCGCTCGGTGGCCTGCTGCTCGGACATCACATTGAGCCGCCAACCTGTCAGTTCGCTGGCCAGGCGCACATTCTGGCCGCCGCGACCGATCGCCTGCGAAAGGCGATCCTCGGTTACCGCGATATCCATCGAATGCGTGTCCTCATCCATCACGATTGATGTCACCTCGGCTGGCTGCATCGCGTTGATGACGAACTGAGCCTGGTTCTCGACCCACGGGATGATGTCAACGCGCTCGCCCGCGATCTCGTTCGAGACCGCCTGCACGCGCGAGCCGCGCATGCCGACGCAGGCACCGACCGGGTCAATGCGCGGATCGAGGCTCTTGACCGCGATTTTGGCGCGCGCGCCCGGATCTCGGGCCGCACCCAGAATCTGGATCAGGCCCTGGCCGACCTCGGGTACTTCGAGTTTGAACAACTCGATCAGGAAATCCGGTGAAGTACGGGAGAGAAAAAGCTGCGGCCCGCGTGCCTCGGAGCGCACCTCGCGCAGCAAGGCCTTCAGACGGTCCTGCGGCCGGACAATCTCGCGCGGAATCATGTGCTCGCGCGGCACAAACCCTTCCGCATTGCCGCCAAGATCCACGTATACGCCGTGACGGTCCACGCGCTTGACGATTCCGGAAACCAGCGTTCCGACCCGGTCCTTGAATTCCTCGACGACCTGGGCGCGTTCAGCCTCGCGGACCTTCTGAACGATGACCTGCTTGGCGGTCTGCGCGCCGATGCGGCCGAATGCCACCGATTCCATCGGCACCTCAACGAAGCCGTCGATTACCGCAGCCGGATCGACGTCTATCGCGTCGTCAAACCGCAGTTCACGCTCGGTAAACTCAAGTTCGGCCGAATCGTCCGCGAAGACTTTCCAGCGCCTGAAGGTGCTGTATTCACCGGTCTTGCGGTCGATCTCGACGCGCACATCGATATCGTCGCCATGCTTGCGACGTGTCGCTGACGCGAGCGCCGCTTCGAGCGCCTCGAATATGATGTCGCGTGCAACGCCCTTCTCGTTGGAGACGGCTTCGACGACTTCAAGAATCTGCTTGTTCATGCTTCAACCCACCAGTCTCGCCTTGCTGATACCCGCCAGCGGAAGCTTCCATTCACGCTGGTCTACCTCGATCATCACTTCTCCATCCTCGGCCGGCCCCAGTTTGCCGCGAAACCGGCGCCGTCCCTCGATCGGCTGCGCGAGCTCGATGCGTGCCTCGCTGCCGACGAACCGCGCAAAATGCGCCGCGGTCCTGAGCGGCCGGTCGAATCCCGGCGACGACACTTCGAGCTGATACTCCCGCTCGATCGGATCCTGGGTGTCGAGCACCTTTCCGACCGCCTGACTCGCGCGCTCGCAGTCGTCCAACGCAACCGGCGACCCATCAGCCCGGTCAATGTACAGCCGGACCAGAGCACGGCTGCTCGCGGGGCTGAATTCGAGCTCTATCAACTCGTAACCGAGCCCTGCCAGCACCGGTTCCAGCAAGCCGAGCAACCTGTTTCTCATACGGCCTCCGTCGGCCCCGGAAACGAAAAATGGGCACGAGGCCCATTTTCTGGCGACCCGATCGAAACAAAAAGGCCCCGCGAGGGGGCCTCTTGATCGACCTTGTGGTTCCGGGGGACCGCGACCGGGCCTCGCTGCCCGACTACGGTGGCGCCTGCCACGCCCCCCGACCGGCGCGCATGATAGCGCAGGGTGCCGCCCGCCTCAACTTACGGAACAGGACTTACGGAACAGGACGATCGTCAAAACCCCTGCGGTAGACTGCGCCCGGGCACCATTGAAATGAGCGCCGAAACAGACGTCCGGAAGCACTACCGCACCTGCCATCTTTGCGAGGCAATCTGCGGTGTCGAGATACGCCTGCGCGGCACCCAAATACTGTCCGTCCGCGGCGACCCGCATGACCCATTCAGCCGCGGCCACATCTGCCCCAAGGCAGTGGGCCTGAAGGATGTTCACGAAGACCCGGATCGACTTCGTCATCCGCTGAAACGCACGCCCAATGGCTGGCGGCGCATCGGCTGGGACGAGGCTATCGACGAAGTCGCCGAGCGAATCGTCGCCATCCAGGCCGCGCACGGGCACGATGCCGTCGCGACTTACCTCGGCAACCCGACCGTACACAGTTACTCAGCGTTGCTGTCAAGCGTCGTGCTGTCACGCGCCTTGCGCAGCCGCAATCGCTATTCAGCGACCTCCGTCGATCAGCTACCGCATCACCTCGCCGCCTTGTTGATGTTCGGACACCAGTTCCTGCTGCCGATTCCGGATATCGACCGCACGGATTACCTGTTGGTGCTGGGCGCCAATCCGGTCGCTTCGAATGGCAGCCTGATGACGGCACCCGATGTTGCGCACCGGCTCAAGGCAATCCGCGCGCGCAGAGGCCACATTGTTGTCGTGGATCCGCGACGCAGCGAGACCGCCGCCCTCGCCGACCGTCACCTGTTCATCAGGCCCGGCAGTGACG
>JANPCY010000097.1:0-2213 GCA_031431175.1 Steroidobacteraceae bacterium
CCCCGCATCCACATAGGGACTGATCAGGGCGATCTCGCCGGCAAAAGCGTGCCCCGGCACGGCGTCGAAGCCGAGCTCGGCGACCTGGCCCACGGCCAGTTTGGCCAGTTCGCGCTCCGGCACATTGACGCGCAGAATCAGCGAGTCGAGGTCCTCGACGACGAACAGGGCGCTGTCGGCGCTCTCGATGACGCCACCCACGGGGGTGACGGTGTTGCCTACCTTGACCACGTCGAGACGCTGCGTGACGGTGCCCGCGATCGGCGAGCGGATGTCCGTGTACGACAGTTGCAGGCGCGCCAGCTCCCAGGTTGCCCTCGACGCTTCGAGTTCGTACTTGAGATTGTCGATCGAGACAGCGCTTATCAGGCCCTTGGCCTGCAGCTCGGTGTTGCGCGCATAGTCGCGCTCGAGCTTGCGCATCATTGCCTCGGCGAGGGCGACTTCAAGGCGCAGCTGATCGCCATCGAGACGCGCGAGAACCTGGCCTTCGCGGACCCGTTGGCCCTCGTCGGCGAGGACGTGGCGGATCTCGCCCTTGACCTTCGGCATCACGAAGGCCTTGCGTTCGGATTCGATGGGCGCGGTGCCGGTGTAGACGGCTGCCATTTCGGCGCGACGGGTAGTGGCCACTTCGACGGGAACAGCCCGCACCTCCCCGCTGGCATCCTTGCCCGCGCTGTCGCCATTGGCCTGGTCGCAGGCCGCGAGCGCGCAGGTCGCGGCGATCAGCAGGGCCGTGAGCCAGCATTGCGCGGTCGGTGTGAGCTTGGTCTCGGTCCTGCAATTGCGGCGGATCACTGCGGGCCCCTCCCATTCAATTGCAAGCTATACTACGGTCACTTAGTGTTATAGTCAAGTATAACAGCAAATAGGCAAGAATCTCCCAAGTCTTTGAATATAAAAGGAATGATATTTATCCGCGCGGTTCGAGCGAGGTCAGGCGAGCGGGATCCTTGGGAGCCGGCAATTGCGCTGCATCGGTGGCAATCTCAACGGCCTCATCGAGCACGGTGTCCGGCGCTTCGGCCTCGTCGAGCGCCGCGATGGTCGCAAGCGGCTGCAGGCCGTGCGCCACACGCCGGGTATTTTCACGCGTCAGGCGCTCGGCTTCGAAAACGTCGCGCTCGGCGCGACGAGCGACGAGATTCAGCGAGACGTCGCGTTGCGTACGCAGGCGTTCCAGCGCATCGACATCGCCCTGCAGCGCGACGAAGTCGGGATTGTGGGCGACGCGCTCATCGTGGACGCGCGACACCAGCGGCAACACCGGCATGGTCGTCTGCTCCGGCTTGAACTTGGCCGCGTTGATCCGGTCCCAGGGCAGCGCGCTTTCCTGCGTGCTCTCGCCAACATCGGCAGTGCTGAGCAACGACGGCAGCGTGATATCAGGTTCGACTCCGCGGTGTTGCGTGCTATCGCCGGTGACGCGGTAATACTTGCCGATCGTGACGGTCAATTGCCCGAAGCCTGCCTTTGGGCCGAGCGCATAACGATCGAGCGGGTAGAGATTCTGGACCGATCCCTTGCCGTAAGTCTGCTGACCAACCACAAGCCCGCGATGATAATCCTGAATGGCGCCCGCAAAAATTTCCGACGCGGATGCGCTCGCGCGATTGACCAGCACGACCAGCGGGCCTTCCCAGGCGATGCCGGGTTCCGGGTCATCGAGTACTTCGATGCGCCCACTCGTTTCACGCAGCTGCACGATCGGTCCGTCCTCTACGAACAGGCCGACGAGGCCGGTGGCCTCCGACAAGTGGCCGCCACCGTTGTCGCGCAGATCGATGACCAGTGAGTCGATGCCTTCGATTCGCAGCTCCTCGATCAGGCGATGTACGTCGCGTGTGGTGCTGCGGTAATCCTCGTCACCTGCGACCCGGGCCTGGAAGTCCTGGTAGAAGCTCGGCACTTCGATGACACCGATCTTGAATTCACGATCGCCGCGGTGGATCAGATGGACCTGTTTCTTCGCTGCCTGGCCCTCGAGCGTGACCTTGTTGCGGGTCAGCACCAGCAGCGTCTCCTTGCCGCCCGGAATTGCGCCATCCGGCAGGATCTGCAGCCGCACCACGGTTTTTACCGGGCCGCGGATCAATTGCACCACGTCGTCGAGGCGCCAGCCGACGACATCGGTCAGCGGTCCGTCATTGCCCTGACCGACGGCTGTAATCCGATCGCCGGCCTTGAGCTGCGCGGAGGCCGCGGCCGGG
>JANPCY010000098.1:0-5047 GCA_031431175.1 Steroidobacteraceae bacterium
TCGGCGCGCCGCATCGAGAGGATCCACGATCGGGAAACGCACATCGACCGCGGGCGAATTGCGGTCTTCGTATTCAACCTCGGCCTCGGCGAGCGATGAGCGGCAATCGAGGCACCAATGCACCGGCTTGAAGCCGCGCACCAGGTGGCCGCGGCGGATGATCGCGGCAAACGCGCGCAGCTGCTCCGCCTCGTAACGCGGCGCCATTGTCAGATAAGGATTGTTCCAGTCGCCGATCACGCCAAGGCGCTGAAAATCCACGCGCTGCGCCTCGACCTGGCTCGCAGCAAACTCCCTGCAAGCCTTGCGGAACGCGTTGGCATCCAGCTTCTGCCCCACGCGTCCGTACTTCTTCTCGACCTGCTGCTCGATCGGCAGGCCATGGCAGTCCCAGCCCGGCACATAGGGCGAGTCGTAGCCGTCGAGCGAGTGCGACTTGACGATGATGTCCTTGAGGATCTTGTTGACGGCATGACCGATGTGGATCACGCCGTTGGCATAGGGCGGGCCGTCCAGCAGCACGAATTTCGGTCGCCCGGCAAACTTGTGGCGCAGCTTTCCGTAGATGTCGTTGCGCCGCCATGCTTCCACGAAATCCGGCTCGCGACGTGCGAGATCCGCCTTCATCGGGAAGGCGGTGTTCGGCAGGTTGATCGTAGTCTTGTAATCCACTTCTATCCTCTGGGGCCGAGCAATTCGCGCGCCCGATCCGCGTCCCGATGCATCTGCTCGGTCATCGTCGCAAGGTCGGGATAATGCACTTCGTCGCGCAACTTGGCGATCAGGTCCACGGCCAGCCGCCGACGATACAGATCGCGTTCGAAATCGAACAGGTGAACCTCCAGCAGCCACTCGATGCCGCCCACCGTCGGCCTCGTCCCGAGCGAAGCAACACCGGGCAACCGGTCGGTACCCGCGCCGGAGACACGCACCGCGAATATGCCGGCCACCGGTGCCACACGCCGGTGCAGGCGGATGTTGGCGGTCGGAAAGCCCAGCCGCCTGCCCAGGCGTTCGCCCGCAATCACGCGGCCGCTGATGCGATAGTCGCGACCGAGCAGTGCCTTCGCTTCGTTCAGGCGCCCGGCGGCGAGTGCCGCACGCACGCGCGTCGAACTCACGCGCTCGCCGCCCAACTCCCGTGGCGGCACTTCGTCCACCCCGAACCCGCGCCGCGCGCCCTCGGCTTGCAGGAGCGCGACGTCGCCAGCGCGGCCGCGCCCGTAACGAAATCCTGCGCCGATCACGACCTGCCTTGCTCCCAGGGCACGGTCCAGTACCCGCACGATGAATGTCACACCATCCCACGCGCTCAGGGCAGCATCGAAGCGCAGAACACGCAGCTCGGAAACACCCATTGCGCTCAGTATTTCCGCCTTGTCGCGCAGGCACATCAGGCGCGCTGGCGCCGTCTGCGGCGCGAAGTACTCGCGCGGATGCGGCTCAAATGTCAGCACCGCGGCCGGCAGGCTCAGCTCGCGGCTGCGCTCCGTGAGCCGGGCGAGAATGGCCTGGTGGCCCAGATGCAGCCCGTCGAAGTTGCCGATCGCGACTACGCAGCCGCGGCTTGCGGCCCGGACGGATTCGAAACCGCGAGTGATCAGCATTGCGTGGAAGCGCCGGACGGAACCAGCGTGAATCATAGTGATTTCAGATCACGCAGGCGCGCGCCAGTGATCCACAGGGCCAGGAAATAGACCCCGGCGCCGCCACCGACACACAACGCGAGCTGCAGTGCCCGCGCCGAAGCCCGCCAGCCGGTCCAAGCCGTCCAGTCGCCGGAGATCCACCACAGGAAACCCGCCATTGCGGCGCTTGCAAACGCGACCTGCGGCAACAATTGACGCCAGTGGGCAGACGGCGCATAGACACCCTGGCGGCGCAGCCCCCGGTACAGAAGCGTCGCATTGATGATCGCCGAAAGTCCGGTGGACAGCGCGAGCAGTGCATGTGGCGCAGGAAACCCGTTCAAATACGCTGGCACCACGACTGCCAGGTTAAATGCCATGTTGATGGACAGCGAAATCATGCCGACCTTGACCGGCGTCTTTGTGTTCTGGCGAGCGAAATACCCGGGCGCCAGCACCTTGACGAGCGAAAAGCCCATGAGTCCCAGTGAATACGCCATCAGCGCATAGCTGGACATCTGCACGTCCCGTGTGCTGAAAGCTCCGTAACCGAACAGCGTCGCCATCATCGGGCCGGACAGCATCAGCAGTCCGACGGCCGCCGGTGTCGCGACGATGATCGTCAGCCGCAATGCCCAATCGAGCGTGGCGTTGAATTTCTCCGGCGACTCACCCGCATGATGCGAGGAGAGTCCCGGCAGGATCACGGTTGCGAGCGCGATCGAGAACACGCCCATCGGAAACTCGACGAGCCGATCGGCGTAGTACATCCACGAGATGCTGCCGACCATCAAAAAAGATGCGATCAGCGTGTCCAGCAAGAGCGACACCTGCGCGACCGAGGACCCAAAAATACCCGGCAGCATCAGCCGCGCGATGCGGCGCACGCCCTCGTGCGCGCGGTCCCAGCGCGGTCGTGGCAGCAGCCCCAGTTTGTGTAGAGCCGGCAGTTGCGCCAGCAACTGCACGAGGCCGGCGACAAATACACTGATGGCGAGCACCAGGCCCGGCTTCGGGAAATACGGCGCCACGAAACCTGCAGCGATGATCATTACGATGTTCAGCAGGATCTGGTTGAAGGCTGGCACGCCGAAGCGGCCATAGCTGTTAAGTACCCCGCTGCCCAGAGCCACCAATGAAATGAAGAACAAGTACGGGAATGTGAAGCGCAGCATTTCGACCGTGAGGTCGAATTGCTCGCCGTCATCGCGAAAACCTGGCGCAAACAGAAAAGCGAGGACCGGTGCCGCAATCACGCCGATCACCGTGATCACGAATAACAGCGCCCCGAAGACACCGGTCACTCCGGCGACCAGCTGGCGCACCTCGGCGTGCTCGCGGCGCACGCGATATTCGGTGATGACCGGCACGAAGGCCTGCGAGAAAGCGCCCTCGGCGGTCAACCGGCGCAGGAAATTGGGGATCTTGAAGGCCACCAGGAAGGCGTCCATCAGCGTCCCCGCGCCGAAGGCCTGGGAGTAGACCATGTCGCGCACGACGCCGGAGATCCTGGACAGCAGGGTCAGGGAACCGACGACGGTGGTGCTGCGCAGGAAGCCGCGAGTCATGCGGCGGGCACTATACCGCGTTGACAACCGAGCACCGCATCCGCAGAATGCGCGCCCTTATGGCTAACACGAAATCAGCGGAAAAGCGGGCCCGTCAGGCCCACGTGCGCCGCACCCAGAATGTCACGCAGCGTTCGAAGGTGCGTAGCGTGGTGCGCAAAGTTGTCGCCGCCATCCAGACCGGCAACAAGGCCGAAGCAACCGCGGCGCTGAAGATCGCAACCCCGATTATCGACGCCATGGCGCGCAAGCGCATGATCCACCGCAACAAGGCGGCGCGGCACAAGAGCCGCCTTGCCCGCCAGGCCAAGGCACTGGCCGGCAAGTAGGATAAAGGGGACGCAACCCTTTATCTTCCTAAAGGGTTGCGTCCCCTTTATCCGGATGCTGATCCAGGTGATTCATCACTGCCTGGCACAATTGCCGGGTTCCAGCGCCCGTAACGCCCGAGATCCGGAATACCGGGCCCTTGAATCGCAGCCGCCGCACGATATCCCGGCAGCGCTTTTCGCATTCCTCGGGCGGCATCAGGTCGATCTTGTTGAGCACGAGCCAGCGGTCCTTCGTCGCGAGTTCCGGGCTGAACTTCTTGAGCTCTCCCACAATCGCCCGGGCACCCGCGACCGGATCCGCGTCGGGATCCGGCGGCGCAATATCGACGAGATGAAGCAGGATCCGCGTGCGCTGCAGGTGCTTCAGGAAGCGGATCCCGAGACCGGCACCTTCGGCTGCTCCCTCGATGAGGCCCGGGATATCCGCCATCACGAAACTCCGCAGCGGCCCGACCGCGACCACACCGAGCTGCGGGTGCAATGTCGTGAAGGGATAATCGGCAACCCTGGGCCTTGCTGCCGAAACCGCGCGAATCAGCGTGGACTTGCCCGCATTCGGCAGGCCTAGCAACCCGACATCGGCCAACAGGCGCAACTCGACGCGCAAGCTGCGCGCCTCGCCCGGCAGGCCAGGCGTGTTCTGCCGCGGCGTGCGATTAATGGAACTCTTGTAACGCTGGTTGCCCCAGCCACCCTTGCCGCCCCTGGCCACCAGCAGCGTCTGGCCGGCAACCGACAGGTCGCCCAGCGTTTCGGAGGTGTCGTCGTCGAAGACGATGGTGCCGACCGGCATCGGCACATACAGGTCGTCGCCACCTTTGCCGGAACAGTCCTGCCCGCCGCCGGGCGTGCCATTCTGCCCGCGGAACGTACGCCGGATCCGGTAATCCGCGAGTGTATTGATGCCTTCCTGGGCGCGCAGGTACACGCTGCCGCCCAGGCCTCCGTCACCGCCGTCAGGCCCGCCAAACGGCACGCATTTCTCGCGCCGAAAGCTGACCGCGCCGCGACCGCCGTGGCCGGCCATCACCTTCACAATTGCTTCGTCGACGAACTTCATGTCGGCTGTCGCCCCAATGAAAAACCCCGGCCGGGCCGGGGTCTTTTTTCAATCCTTGCGCTGGCTTACTCCGGCAGTACGCTGACGAAAGTGCGCTGTTCGGCGCCTTTCTTGCGGAACTGAACGCGACCGGTCTTCTTCGCGAACAGGGTGTGGTCCGTGCCGACGCCGACATTCTCGCCGGCACGATAGGGCGTGCCGCGCTGGCGCACCAGAATATTGCCGGCCAGCACCCGCTCGCCGCCGAACTTCTTGACGCCCAGACGCTTTGACTGGGACTCGCGGCCGTTCTTGGTACTGCCGCCTGCTTTCTTGTGTGCCATCTCGGTCTCCCGTTGCGCTCAGGCTGCCGTTATGCCGGTCACCTTGATCTCGGTGTACGGCTGGCGGTGACCCTTCTGGCGCAGGTAATGTTTGCGGCGGCGGAATTTTGTGATGCCGACCTTGTCGGCCTTGCCG
>JANPCY010000099.1:0-2527 GCA_031431175.1 Steroidobacteraceae bacterium
CCACGGCTGGACCTACGGCCTGGACGGCTCATTGCGTGCCGTGGGCTTTGCACCGGAAGGCATGGACAAGACCCGGCTGGGCTTGAAGCGCCTGCAAGTGAAAGTGTTTCAGGGCCTGATATTCATCAATTTCGATCCGGATGCCGTGCCCTTCGCCGCGATTGAGAATGACCTCGGTCCGGTGCTCGCGCCCTGGAGCCTCGAGCACGCGAAGATTGCGCACCGGAAGAACTACCCGATTGCGAGCAACTGGAAGCTGGCGGTCGAGAACTACTGCGAGTGCTATCACTGCATGACGGCGCACCCGGAATACTCGGTTGGGCACAGTCTCGCGATGCCGCGCGAGGCATGCGAAGTGTTGCTGGAGCAGGTGCTCGCGCGCGCCGAATCCGTCGGACTCTCGCGCGCTGTAGTCCGTCATTCGTGGCTCGCATCAGGAATGCTCGGCACCGACCGCGGCTTCGACCGCTACCCGCTGCTCCGCGAGCACCTGACCGGAAGCCGCGACGGCAAGCCCGTCGCGCCGCTGATGGGCAAGATCACCGGCTATGACGGCGGCGCTACCGACGTGCACCTCGGGCCGACGACTTTCGGCCTGGCGTATTGCGATCACGTCGTGCTTTACCGCTTCACGCCGCGCGGCCTGCACAACACCGACTGCGAGATCACCTGGCTGGTCAACGGTTCGGCCGTCGAGGACAAGGACTACGATCGCGCCGGGCTGACCTGGTTGTGGGACGTCACAACGATCGCGGACAAGGAGATCATCGAGCGCAACCAGGCGGGTGTCGACTCGCGCTTTTACGAGCCCGGGCCCCTGATGCCGATGGAGGAATTCACGCACCGGTTCCTGGAGTGGTACGTCGCAACGTTGCGTGGGCCGGCGGACAGCGCACAGCGCCGCGCGGGCTGAGGATCCGCGCGCCGTCGATTGCCGTGGCGGCAGCCAGTGGGTAGTATCGATCGAGTGCGAGGGGGAGGGGAATCATGACGGACCCGAATTCCAGGCCCGCACGGAGGCGTTCACCCGCCCTTGCGGCGGCAGTCTCGGCAGTGCTGTCGATGGCCGGTACGGCATCGGCGCAGACGGTGGCCGGGCTCGATGAAGTCATCGTTACCGCCACCAAGCGTGCCGAGCGCCTGCAGGACGTCCCGGAATCGATCACCGCATTCGACTCGAAGGCGATTGCGATGCGTGGCCTGCAGCGGATGGACGATCTCGCGAAGATGGTGCCAGGCCTGTCCCTCGGCCAGCTCGAACCCGGCGGCACGACCATCGTGTTCCGCGGCGTCGCGAGTTCCGGTATCGCATTCGGTGCCGCGTCGTCGTCCGCCCTGTACCTGGACGAGCAGCCGATCACCCTAAGCGGCCGTAACCCCGACCCGCGATTGATCGACATCGAGCGGGTCGAGGCCCTGCGCGGACCGCAGGGCACGCTTTATGGCGCGAGTTCCCAGTCCGGCACCCTGCGTGTCATCACCAACAAGCCGGACACGGCCGGTTTCGACGCCTGGGTCGACACACAGATCACGCAGGTTGACCGTGGCGATACGGGATATGACGTCAGCGCGATGGTCAACGTGCCATTGGTTGCCGACCGGCTCGCGTTGCGCCTGGTCGGATTCACGGCCGAGGACGCCGGATTCATCGACAACGTGCTTAGCGACAGTCAGGGCACCACAACCCCCGGGACTGGTTTCACGAACGCCAACGTAGTCGCCAAGGACGTCAACTCGGCGCAAACGATTGGCGGCCGGGCCGCGCTGCGCTGGGACGTCACCGAAAACGTCAATGCAACTTTCGGCGCCATATTCCAGGACCTGAGCGCCGATGGGCATGGTGACGTCAGTGTCAATGGCGTCGACGACCTGAAGCAGGTCCGGTTCGAGGAGGAAAGCCTCGACGACAAGTGGTACCAGCTGGCGTTGACGGTCAACGCTTCACTGCCCTTCGGCGATGCGGTGTTTTCAGCGTCCTATTTCGACCGCGATTTCCGCTACCAGGCGGATGCCACGGATTACGAGTTCAACTTCAACCAGAGCTTCGTCAATGCTGCATATTGCCACGACGACGATCCGACGACCATTTGCTATTACAACGTATACGATTTCGGCGGCGACCCCAGGGGTTTCGCGACCAACGACGAGCAGACCGAGATCACGACCTTCGAGGCGCGCCTGCAGTCGTCGGCCGATTCAGAGAGCCGCTGGGGCTGGCTGGCCGGTGTGTTCTACAGCCAGGAAAAGGGGCACACGGAATTCGACAGCTACGTCCGCGGCTACCAGGACACACCGGCATTCGCGTATTTCAGCTATTTGCAACCCTATTATGACGCCGACAATCCGCTCGCGTCGACGGAGACCTGGTTCCTCGGCCGTTACGACACGGAACTCGATCAAAAGGCCGTGTTCGGTGAAATCAGCTTCGACGTGACGGAAAATTTCACAATCACGGCCGGCGGGCGCTGGTTCGAATACGACACCAAGTTCGTCCTGCACCAGGAGGCACCGGCGGGTTTCAGCGGAT
>JANPCY010000100.1:0-6739 GCA_031431175.1 Steroidobacteraceae bacterium
ACTTGCGGCCCTGAAGGACATGGACGATGTCGGCATCCAGCTCGAGTTCGCGGACACGGTGCGGGCCGCTACGTCCGATCTGCCGGCGGCCAACGACGCCGAAGCTGCCATTTGAAGCGGCGCGTCGCGCCGCGATCGTCCGCGCCGACGCGCGACCGGATCCAGAAAGTGCTGGCGGGTCGTGGAGTCGGTTCGCGCCGGCAAGTCGAGGCCTGGATCCTGGCCGGGCGCATCACGGTCAATGGCAAGCTCGCACGGCCCGGCCAGCCGGTCGGCGACCGCGATGACGTGCGCCTCGACGGCCGCCGGTTGCGGCTTCAGGACACCGCACGCGCCGACCATCGCGGACTCGTGTATCACCGGCCCGCGCGGGAAGAGATTCGCGGCACTGCCGGTGGCGAGGGCCGCAGTTCGCTGGAACGCCTGCCGAAAGCAGCTGGCAGGCGATGGATACCAATCAGCCCGCTGGCCGCAAATGACGCGGGACTCGAGTTCTTTGTCACGGACGGCGAGCTTGCGGCGGCGCTTACGCGCCGCGGGCACGCCATGCCCTCGGAGTACAGCGTGCGGGTGCGCGGCGATATCGACGAATCGCGGATTGTCGGTGTGATGGCAGCGGTTGCCGGGACCGAATTCGAGGGAAAGCTGACGGGCATCCTGCCGGCAGGCGGTGAGGGCACCAACCGCTGGGTCAATGTGACCTGCGTCGGGCTGCGTCCCCGCGATCTCAAGGGAATCTTCGAGCGCAGCGGATTCGAGCCGAATCGGGTCATGCGCACGAAGGTCGGGCCAATTTCGATGGATCGCGCCCTCGCGCGCGGCCGCAGCCGGGCAATGACGGACGACGAATTGAACGCGCTGCGCGAACTCGCTGCGATCAAGCCCGGCCAGGCGGCGCAGGCGGCTGGCAGTCGAATGTCATCCCGTTGATGCCGCGGCTCTCGGATCCCAGCAGGAAGAGATAAGGCGCCGTAATCGCCGCCGGTTCCACCAGGCGGTTGCGATCCTCGGCGGGGAATGCCTGCAGGCGCATCGCGGTCCTGACCGGCCCCGGATTCAGGCTATTCGCGCGAATACGCGTCCCTTCCGACTCGTCTGCCAGCACCTGCATCAGGCCCTCAGTGCCGAACTTGGAGACCGAATAGGCGCCCCAATAGGCGCGTCCGCGCCGCGCAACACTGCTCGATGTGAAAACGACGCTGGCGTCCTCGGAACGGCGCAGCAAGGGCAGCAGCGTGCGCGTGAGCAGGAAAGCTGCGGTCAGGTTGACGTGCAATACCTTGCACCAGGTCGGCACGTCGTATTGGGCGATCGGACTCAGCATGCCGAGGATGCCGGCGATATGCGCCAGTCCATCCACGCGGCCGAACTCGCGGTCGAGAGCTTCGTGCAGTGCTTCGTATTCAGCTGCGCCGCCAGTCTCGAGATCGAATGGCAACAGCGCCGGTTGCGGGCCGCCAGCCTTGACGATCTGGTCATAGCTGCGTTCGAGCTTGCGGAGCGTCCGGCCGAGCAGGCCCACCGTCGCACCCTGGCGCGCAAGCGCAAACGCGACCGCCTGGCCGATGCCATCGCCAGCGCCAGTCACGATCACGACCCGGTCGTGATGGGAGTTCGGTGCCGGGTCGTAGTTTCGTAGTTGCTGCGATTCGGTCAACTCAGCGCTCTTCAGGCGCCGGCAATTCCGGCGGCGCGCCGTCATTCGTGCGGACCGCAGATTCGATCTCGGCGAGTTCTTCAATGGCCTTGTCGCCGCGCACGCCAAGTTCGGTGAATTTTCGTGCACCGGGCAGCACATTCCGCTCGAGTGAACCAACCGATGCATTGAATGCGCGCACGCTGGCGTCAAGCGCGCTGCCGAGCCGGCTCAGGTGATTGCGGAATGTGCCCAGCCGCGAGTACAGATCCTCCGCAAGCTTGCGGATGCGCTCCGCGCCTTCGGCGAGCTGAACATTCTTCCAGCCATATTCGACGGCCTTCAGCAGCGCCATGAAACTCGACGGGGTCGCCAGGATCACTCCGCTCTTCATCGCGCTTTCAAGCAGTTCCGGCTGCTGATCGAGCGCAGCCGAGAGGAACTGGTCGCCCGGCAGGAACAGCACCACAAACTGCGGCGCGCGTTCGAATTGCGCGGCGTAATTCTTCGACGACAACTGCCGTACACGCTCGCTGAGATGCTGCGCGTGACGCTTTAGCGCAAGCGTGCGGGCTTCGTCCGTTGCGGCCTCTACGGCCTGCAGGTAGGCGTCGAGCGGCGTCTTGACGTCCACCACCAGGTCGCGCCCGTCGGGCATGTGGATGACCATGTCAGGGCGCAGCGCACCATCTTCGCCGGCCACATGGACTTGTTCCTCAAAATCGCAATGCGAGGTCATGCCTGCAAGTTCGACGAGCCGGCGCAGCGCGATCTCTCCCCACTGGCCGCGTACCTGCGGCTTGCTGAGCGCCTGCACGAGATTGCGGGTCTCGCGCTGCAACGCCATATGGGTCTCGCGCATGTCAGTCAGGTGCTGGCGCAGACTGCCAAAATCACGCTGACGCTCGACCTCGATTTCGCGCAGGGCCTCGGAGGTGCGGGTCAATGACTCCTGGATCGGCTTGACCAGCGTCTCAATCGCCTGTTCGCGTTCCTTGAGCGTGCTCTGGGCCTGCTGCTGGTGCTGGCCAAGATTCTCTTTCGCGAGGCGCAGGAAATTCTCGATGTTTTCGCGCAGCTGCCGGCCGGCGAGATCGTCAAAACGCCGGTCGAGTTGCTCCATGGCCCGTTCAAGGGCGGCCGTTCGTTCGACTTCCAGGGCGTCCTCGGATTGCAGGCGTGCGCCCAATACGGCGACTTCGGTTTCGAGCGAGGCGGCGCGCCTGCGGCCGATCCAAAATCCCGCCGCGAAGGCGATTGCGAGCCCCGCGATGATCAGGAGAGTCGTCGTCATGTCCATGGATTCATGCTCGCAGGCCCAGCCATTCCAGCAGATCGGTCGGTTGCCCGAATATTGCATCGGGCTGCCAGGCACCTGGATCCTCGCCGGCGCCGAGGTAGCCGAACCCGGCCACCAGCGGGATCATGCCCGCGTTGCGAGCAGCTTGCACATCGCGTTCGGCGTCACCCATGTAGACGCATTCCCGCGGTTCCAGGCCCAGCAGTGTCGCGGCGTGCAGCAGTTGCATCGGGTGTGGTTTGCGCTCGGCGAGCGTATCGCCATTGACGACGCAGCCACTGCGTGCCTCCAGGCCCAGTTCCTGAAGCAGCGGTGCGGTCAGCCAACCCGGCTTGTTGGTCACGATGCCCCAACGCATCCCGGCAGCCTCGAGGGCATCCAGCACGATTTCAAATCCGTCGAACATGCGCGTGTGCCTTGCGATATCCGCGCGGTAGTAGTCCAAAAATCGCCGGCGCAGGTCCTCGAAGCGCTGTGGGTCCGGTTCCCCGAACGCAAGTCGCACGAGCCTGAGCGCGCCATGCGACACATGCGGCCGGATGCGTTCGTAGGGCAGCAAATCCATGCCTTCGTCGGCAAGCAGCTGGTTGAGCGCCCCTGCCATGTCCGGCGCGGTGTCCAGCAATGTGCCGTCAAGATCGAACAGCACACCGCGCAGCCCCTTGCGTAGGCTCATGCGCCCGTATCCGACGCGGGCCGCCTGAAGTGGATGAGGTAATTGACCGAAGTATCGGCGCTGACGCGTGCCTTGCGTGCCATCGGTTCATATTCGAGACCGGCAAGGTCGGCGACCGCGAGTCCCGCGTCCCGCGCCCAGCGGGCGAGTTCCGAGGGCTTGATGAGCCGCGCGTACTGGTGGGTACCCGCCGGCAGTAGTCGCAGCAGGTATTCAGCCCCGACGATGGCCAGCGCAAATGCCTTGGGGTTCCGGTTGATCGTGGAGCAGACCACGTCGCCGCCCGGCCGGACGAGTCGGGCAATTGCCCGGATCACCTGGCCAGGATCCGGCACATGCTCGAGCATCTCAAGACAGGTCACGAGATCGAATGCGTCGTGATCGGCGTCAGTGAGCTCTTCGGCCGCGACCTGGCGGTAGTCGACAGCCACACCGGCTTCAAGGGCGTGCAGCTTCGCTACTTCCAGTGCGCCCGGCGACAGGTCGATACCAGTCACTCGCGCGCCACGCCGCGCCATGCCCTCGGCAAGCAGGCCACCGCCGCAGCCGACGTCGAGTACTCGGCGTCCGGCCAGCCCGGCGCGCGCCTCGATGTAGTCGAGCCGGGCGGGATTCAGGTCATGTAGCGGTCGAAACTCGCCGTTTGGGTCCCACCAACGCGGCGCCACTGCGTCGAATTTCGAGATCTCCGCGGGATCAACGTTGCGTGCACCGTTCATCACGGAAGTATAGCCTCCGGGCCGCTGTTACAGGCACATGCCTGTGCTAATATTCGCGGCCTTCCGATGCCCGTATTGAAGACAAAAACCGCATGAGTGAAATCGCGCGCGAAGTGCTGCACGTCAATCTCGAAGACGAGATGCGGCGCTCCTACCTCGATTACGCGATGAGCGTGATTGTCGGCCGCGCATTGCCCGATGTACGCGATGGTTTGAAGCCGGTTCACCGGCGCGTGCTGCACGCGATGCGCGAGCTTGGAAATGACTGGAACAAGCCGTACAAGAAATCGGCGCGCATCGTCGGCGACGTCATCGGCAAGTACCACCCGCATGGCGACGCTGCGGTCTACGACACGATCGTGCGCATGGCGCAGCCATTCTCACTGCGTTACCTGCTGGTCGACGGCCAGGGCAATTTCGGTTCCGTGGATGGCGATGCGCCGGCCGCGATGCGATACACGGAAGTGCGCATGTCGCGCATCGCGCATGAGCTGCTGGCGGATATCGACAAGGAAACGGTCGATTTCACGCCGAATTACGACAACAGCGAGCAGGAACCAGCGGTGCTGCCGTCGCGCATCCCGAACCTGCTGGTCAACGGTTCGGCGGGCATTGCGGTCGGCATGGCGACCAACATCCCGCCGCACAATCTCAGCGAGATCATCGATGCCTGCGTCGCGCTGATCGACGACCCGAATCTGAGCCTGGCTGAGCTGATGCGCCTGGTGCCCGGGCCGGACTTCCCGACCGCCGGCATCATCAACGGTGCCGCCGAGATCGTCCTTGCCTACAAGACAGGGCGTGGCCGATTGTCGGTGCGCGCGCGCACCGGCGTCGAGGACATGGACGACCGCGGCAGGCAGGCAATCGTCGTGACCGAGTTGCCGTACCAGGTCAACAAGGCACGCCTCCTCGAGCGCATTGCCGACCTGGTGCGCGCCAAGGAGATCGACGGCATCTCCGAGCTGCGTGACGAATCCGACAAAGATGGGCTGCGCGTCGTCATCGAATTGAAGCGCGGCGAGAACCACGAGCTGGTCCTGAACCAGTTGTTCAAGCTGACGCCGATGCAGACCGTGTTTGGCGTCAACATGGTCGCGCTGCTAGACGGCCAGCCGAAGTTGCTGTCGCTCAAGGAAATGCTGGACGCGTTCCTGCGTCACCGCCGCGAGGTGGTGACGCGCCGTACGATTTATGATCTTCGCAAGGCACGTGATCGCGCGCACTTGCTCGAAGGCCTTGCGGTTGCGCTCGCGAACATCGACGAGGTCATTGCGGTCATCAAGGCCTCAGCTTCGCCGCCGGAGGCGAAGATTGCGCTGCAGGCGCGCGCCTGGCCCGCCGGCGCCGTGCCACAGATGCTCGCGCGCACCGGCCCGGCATCGGCGCGCCCGGATGGAATCGCGGATGACCTCGGGCTGCATGACGGGAAATACCGGCTGTCGGAGCAACAGGCCCAGGCCATCCTCGACTTGCGGCTGCATCGCCTGACCGGTCTCGAGCAGGACAAGATCGTCACCGAATTCGCCGAATTGCTGGACCAGATCCGGGATCTGGGCGACATCCTCGCGCGCCCGGAACGGTTGCTGGAAGTCATCCGCGAAGAACTCGCGGCGATGAAGGCCGCTTACGGGGACGAGCGCCGCACCGAGATCATCGCGGATCAATCGGACGTGACTATTGAAGACCTCATCGAGCGGCAGGATCTGGTCGTGACCCTGTCGCATGCCGGCTACGCAAAAGCCCAGCCGGTAACGGACTACGAAGCCCAGCGTCGAGGCGGTCGCGGCAAAATGGCGACCACGGTCAAGGACGAAGACTTCATCGACAAGCTGTTCATTGCCCACAGCCATGACACGCTGCTGTGCTTTTCGGATCGCGGCCAGTGTTACTGGCTCAAGGTCTGGCAGCTGCCGCTCGCGAGCCGCGGTTCGCGCGGCAAGCCGATCGTCAACCTGCTGCAATTGGGCGAGGGCGAGCGCATTACGGCCGTGCAGGCGGTCCGCGAATTCGATGACAGCCGCTTCGTCCTGATGGCGACGGCGCAGGGCACAGTCAAGAAGACACCGCTCTCGGCATTCTCGCGGCCACGCACCAACGGCATCATCGCGGTTTCGCTCGACGAGTCCGACTGCCTGGTGGGCGTGGCGCTGACCGATGGCGAACGCGAGATCCTGCTGGCAACGACCGACGGCAAGGCGATCCGCTTTGCCGAGGGTGAAGTCCGGCCGATGGGCCGGGAGGCCGCGGGAGTGCGCGGCGTCAGGCTTGGCGACGGGCAGCGCGTCACTTCGCTGATCGTGCTGGGCGATGGGCTCATCCTGACCGTTTCCGAGCGCGGCTACGGCAAGCTGACCGACATGGCGGAGTTTCCGCTGCACGGCCGGGGAGGTCAGGGTGTCATCGCG
>JANPCY010000101.1:0-3161 GCA_031431175.1 Steroidobacteraceae bacterium
CGGCTTCGACTACCTGCGCGACAATCTGGCGTTCCGCCTCGAGGACCGCGTCCAGCGTGGTCAGCATTACGCGATTGTCGACGAGGTGGACTCGATCCTTATCGACGAGGCGCGCACGCCGCTGATCATCTCCGGACCAGCCGAAGAGAGCACCGAGCTCTACGTCAAGATCAACGAACTGGTGCCGCGCTTCAAGCGCCAGGCGCTGGAGGATGGCGACGGGGAATACTTCGCCGACGAGAAAACGCGCCAGGTGCACTTGTCGGAGGCGGGATTCGAAAAGGCCGAGGAACTCATGCAGCAGGCGGGCCTGCTGCGCCCCGGCGACAGTCTCTACGACCCGGCCAGCATCCGGCTGATGCACCACCTGAATGCGGCGCTGCGCGCGCATGTGCTTTACAACAGGGACGTCGAATACATCGTGCGCGGCGGCGAGGTCATCATCGTCGACGAGTTCACTGGCCGCACGATGCCGGGACGGCGCTGGTCCGACGGCCTGCACCAGGCCGTGGAAGCCAAGGAAGCCGTGCGGATCCGCGAGGAAAACCAGACCATCGCGTCGATCACGTTCCAGAATTACTTCCGCCTCTACCAGAAGCTCTCCGGCATGACCGGCACCGCGGACACCGAGGCCTTCGAATTCCAGCAGATCTACGGGCTCGAGGTCGTCGTCGTGCCGACCCACAAACCGATGATCCGCAAGGATCAGGCGGATCTCGTCTACCTGAACCAGAAGGACAAGTTCGCGGCGATCATCGAGGACATCCGCGACTGCGTGACGCGCGGGCAACCGGCGCTGGTCGGCACGGCCTCGATCGAGACCTCGGAACTGCTCTCCGGCTTGCTGCGCGAAGCCAGCGTTCCCCACCAGGTGCTTAATGCCAAGCAGCACGAGCGCGAGGCAATGATCATTGCGCAGGCCGGGCGGCCTGCCAGCGTGACGATCGCGACCAACATGGCCGGCCGCGGCACCGACATCGTACTGGGCGGTAATGTACAGAAACAGATCGAGCAGCTGCGCAAAGACGCCACGCTTGAACCGGAACAGCTCGACGCGCGCGCCCGCGAGCTCGAGGGCGAGTGGCAGCAACTGCACGAGCAGGTCATCGCGGCAGGCGGGCTCCACATCGTCGGCACCGAACGCCATGAATCGCGGCGCATCGACAACCAGCTGCGCGGCCGGTCGGGCCGCCAGGGAGATCCCGGCTCTAGCCGATTCTATCTATCGCTCGAAGACAACCTGATGCGCATCTTCGGCGACCCGGAGCGCACCAAGTCGCTGCTGCGTACGGTCGGCATGCGCGAGGGTGAGGCAATCGAGAGCCGGATGCTGTCGCGCCAGATCGAGAATGCACTGCGCAAGGTGGAGTCGCACAACTTCGACGCGCGCAAGAACCTGCTCGAGTACGACGACGTCGCCAATGACCAGCGCAAGGTGATCTACCGCCAGCGCACCGAGATCATGTCAACGGACGACATCGCGGGCGTCATCCGCGACGTGCGTGCCGAAGTCGTGCACGGCATCGTCGCCCAGTACGTCCCGCCCGAGAGCGTGGAAGAGCAGTGGGACATCGCGGGACTCGAGCAGGCCGTCGAGCGCGACTTCGCCGTGCGCGCAGGTCTTGCAGCCTGGCTTGGAGAGAACCCTGACCGGCGTGGCGATGAAGCGGCTGCGCGGCTCCTCGACGCGATCGAGGCGGCCTACGACGCCAAGATCCAGCAGGTCGGCGAGCCGGTGATGCGCCACCTGGAGCGTGCGGTGATGCTGCAGCAACTCGATGGCCACTGGCGCGAGCACCTGGCAGGGATGGATTACCTGCGCCAGGGAATCTACTTGCGCGCCTACGCGCAGAAAAATCCGAAGCAGGAGTACAAGCGCGAGGCATTCGCGCTGTTCACTGCAATGTTTGACCGCATTCGCAGCGACACTGTGATGCTGCTGCAGCGCCTGCAGGTGCGCACCGAGGAGGAGATTGAGCTCGAGGAGGCCGAGCGCCGCCGGCGCCTGCAGAGTCAGATGCAGCTGCAACATGCGGAGCCACCGGCAATTACCCCCGAGGCACGATCGGCATCGGTGGCGGATGCCCGTCGCGCGCCTGGCGCAGCAGCGGCGGCTCCCGCGGCGATCGCGCCACCCTTCATTCGTGGCGAGCGCAAGATCGGACGCAATGAAATCTGCCCCTGTGGATCGGGCAGGAAATACAAACATTGTCACGGCGCGATACAGCGAGCCGGCGGTTGAACACCTTCTCTCCAGGGGCGGCAGGACCAGGGATGGCGGAGCTTCCGGAAATCCATGTCATCGCCGGCGCGCTTTTTGACGCCACCGGCCGCGTACTGATCGCACAGCGACCGCGCGGTCGCCATATGGCCGGCCGCTGGGAATTCCCGGGCGGCAAGTTGGGTCTCGGTGAGGATCGGCTGGAGGGCCTGAAGCGCGAACTGTCCGAGGAACTCGGAGTCACTGTTCGCTCCGCCCGTCCGCTGATCCGGCTGCACCACAGCTACCCCGATCGCCGCGTCCTGCTCGACTTCTGGCGGGTCATCGAATATGCGGGCACCCCGAAAGGCCTCGATTCGCAAGCCCTTGCCTGGGTGAAATCCGACGATTTGCCGGGGCACGATCTGCTGGAAGCCGACCGTGCCATGGTGACTGCATTGCGACTCCCGCCTCTCGCCCGTGTCATATCAGGCCCTGCCCAGCTTGCGGCGCTCAGCGGGAGCGAAGCGCAGACGATTTTCTGGCACGTTGCGAAATCGCCGGCCACCCGGCTCGACGCTCCCGTCGTGCGCATCGCGCGCGCTGCGGGCCACCGCGTTTTCGCGCTGGGCGATGGTGCCGAGGCGATTCGCATTGCCGCCGTGGCCGGTGCCGACGGCGCCGTACTGCGCCGGCACGGACAGAATCTGCACGTGGATCGCGAGGGCGCATTCCTGGTCGGCGTAGTGTGCGAAGACGAGGTCGGCGCGCACGAGGCGATTGGCGAAGGCGCGCATTTCCTGGTTGTCGCGCCGCAGCGCGGACCGCTGCGGCATCGCGAACTCGAAAAACTCTGCGCGGTCGTCGGCATCCCGGTGTTCGCCGGATGGTACCCGGATGCGCTCCACCTCGAGCAACTTCAAATGGCCGGCGCGCATGGCTGCGCAATGGTCACCACCAG
>JANPCY010000102.1:0-9131 GCA_031431175.1 Steroidobacteraceae bacterium
CGCGTCGCCGCCGCGACGGCGGGCGGCAGTGCGGTCGTATAAATGTAAGTGCGGGCGCGCTGGATGAGTGTTTCGATCAGGTCCTCGCCGCCCGCGACGAAGGCGCCGAAGGTCCCGAAGGCCTTTCCGAATGTGCCAACGAGTGCCGGAACCTGCGTGGGCGACAAGCCGAAGTGTTCGAGAATGCCGCGCCCCGTTGCGCCGATCACGCCGAGGCCGTGGGCATCATCCACGGCGAGGAATGCACTGTATTTTGCACAGGCGGCTGCGAGAGCCGGCAACGGAGCGAGATCCCCGTCCATGCTGAAGACGCCATCGGTCAGTACCAATGCCGTGCCGGATTCCTGCGCAGCAAGCTGCTGCTCGAGCGCGGCGGCGCCGGCGTGTGCGTAACGGTGGAGCGTCGCGCCGGACAGGCGACCGCCGTCGATCAGCGATGCATGATTCAGTTCATCCCCGTAGACGGCAGCACCACGCGTGGCAAGCGCGCGGGCGAGGCCGAGATTCGCCATGTAGCCGGTTGAAAAGACAATGGCCCGCTCGCGCCCGGTATACACCGCCAGTTCCCGCTCCAGCGCTTCGTGCTCGGCCTGATGTCCGGTGATCAGGTGCGAAGCGCGCGCACCGACACCATGAACGCGTGCGGCACCAATGAAGGCTTCAACGACCTGCGGATGCGCGGCGAGGCCGAGATAGTCATTGCTACAGAAATCGACGCATGGGCGGCCGTCGAGCCGGATGTCCGCGGTTTCTGCCGCGTCGCGGCTTACTGTGCGCCGCCGCCGCCTCAGGCCACGGGCGTCGAGATCCGCGAGTACGGGCGCGAACGGCATCGGCACGGCCGGCACCGTCATCAACCGCTTGCGGAGGCAGGTTCCGGCGATATTCCGAGCCGCCCGAACAATGCGTGATCGCTCGCGGTGTCCGGATTGCCGGTGGTCAGGAGCTTCTCGCCGTAGAAAATCGAATTGGCGCCGGCCAGGAAGCACAGCGCCTGCATCTCGTCGCTCATCGTGCTGCGCCCCGCCGACAGGCGGACATGCGCGCGCGGCATCAGGATCCGCGCAAGTGCAATGATGCGCACGAACTCGATCGGATCCAGTGGCGCGGTGCCTGCAAGCGGTGTTCCCTCGACCCGCACGAGCTGGTTGACCGGCACGCTCTCGGGATGCGGCGAGAGCGTGGCGAGCGTGTGCAGCAGCGCGACGCGATCGGCAGCGTCCTCGCCCATGCCGAGGATTCCGCCGCAACAGACATGAATGCCGGCATTGCGCACTGCGACGAGCGTGTCGAGTCGGTCCTGGTAGGTCCGGGTCGTGATGACCTTGCGGTAGAAATCCTCTGAGGTGTCGAGATTGTGGTTGTAGTAGTCGAGCCCCGCGTCTTTCAGGCGCTTCGCCTGCGCGGGTGTCAGCATCCCGAGTGTCGCGCAGGTCTCGAGCCCCAAGTCACGCACACCGCTCACCATCTCGGCGACGCTATCGAGGTCGCGGTCCTTGGGGCTGCGCCAGGCCGCGCCCATGCAGAAGCGGGTCGCGCCTTGGGCTTTCGCGGCGCGGGCACGCTCGATCACGGTGTTGGCGTCCATCAGCGACTCGCGCTCGAGCCCCGTGTCGTAACGGATGCTCTGCGGGCAGTAGGCGCAGTCCTCGGGACAGGCGCCGGTCTTGATGGACAAGAGGGTTGAGACCTGGACCTGGTTGGGATCGAAGTGCCTTCGATGGATCGATTGCGCGTGAAAGAGGAGATCGGCGAATGGCAGCGCATGGAACTCCCGCACTTCGGCGAGGGTCCAGTCGTTCCGGATCTCACTCAGCCGTTCGGCATTCAGGGACATCGAATTCCTCCTCCAACCCGCTGAAATTGCACCGGATCCGGGGCGCCGTGCATTGCCACACTGGGCGCGTGGCGAAGTATTGGAACGTGGCGGCCGTCTGTCAACCGGGAATGGGCCAACAGGTTTACAGCCGGGCGACAGCACTGGTTCATGCGCTGTTCCCGGTTACCTGTTACCTCTGCCTGGATCCCGGCCAGAAGCCGGCGCTTGATCTTTGCGCCGGTTGCGAAGCCGACTTCCCGCGGAATCAGCCCGCCTGTCCGAGGTGCGCCGCGGCAGTGCCTGAACCAGGCGAACTTTGCCGCCGCTGCCGGCGCCGCCGCCGCGCCTTCGATGCGGCCTACGCACCTTACCGTTACGAGTTTCCGTTACCCGAGCTGATCCTCCGGATGAAATACCGTGGACAACTGCCGATCACGCGCATTCTCGGTTGTGTGCTCGGCAAGCGATTGGCGGAGTGTGGCGCTCCACAGGTCGATGCGCTCGTGCCGGTGCCGCTGCATGCCGCGCGCGAGCGCAGGCGCGGCTACAACCAGGCAAGCGAGATCGCCCACTTTGCCGCGCGCGAACTCGGGCTGCCGGTCGAGAATCGGCTCGCGCGCCGCATTCGGGCAACGGCGGAGCAGACGGGACTTGCGGCCGGCGCGCGCAGGCGCAACCTGCGTGACGCATTCATGATTGAAGCGGGCGATGTCCCGTCGCGTGTCGCAATCGTGGACGACGTGCTGACGACCGGCGCCACCGTAGAGTCGTTGTCGCTTGCACTGCGTCGCGCCGGCTGCCGCCGGATCGAGGTCTGGGCGGTCGCGCGCGCCTGAGGGCGCTCAGACGCGATAGAGGTAATCGAGCGCGAGCCCGACGAACACGACCAGCCCGAAATAGTGGTTGTTGTTGAAAGCCCGGAAACAGGCCTGGGGCTCGCGATCGCGGATCAGCCATTGCTGGTATGCGAAAAACGCAGCGCCAGCGGCGAGCCCCGCGCGATACCAGAGGCCGAGCGAGGCCTCATCTCCGACCAGCCACAGCGCGAACAGGGCCATCAGCTGCATCGCGCCGACGACCACGCGGTCCGCATCGCCGAACAGGATCGCGGTGGACTTGATTCCGATGCGGAGATCATCCTTGCGATCCACCATCGCGTACATCGTGTCGTAGACCGCGGCCCACAACACGACGGCCGCGAGCAAGAGCCACGCGATCCTCGGCACCTCGCCGGTAGTCGCCGCGAAGGCCATCGGGATGGACCAGCCGAACGCGACGCCCAGGTAGAATTGCGGCAGGTACACGAAGCGCTTTAGCCAGGGGTAGGTCACCGCGAGCAGTCCGCCGGCCACGGCGTAGAGGCGCACGAGCGGGTCGAGTTGCATCGCGAGCCAGATTGCGACGAGCCCGAGCACGACGAAGAGTGCGAGCGCCTCTCCCGGCGCGACGCGCTTGGCGGCGAGCGGCCGATTGCGCGTGCGCTCGACGAGTGGATCGAAATCCCGATCCGCATAATCGTTGATCACGCAACCGGCCGAGCGCATCACCAGGATGCCTGCAAGGAACAGCATCAGAACTCTCTGGTCTGGCAGGCCCTGGCCTGCGATCCACAGCGCCCACAGCGCCGGCCACATCAGCAGCCAGATGCCGATCGGCCGGTGCAGCCGCATCAGCAGCGCGTATTCGCGCAAGGTGCTGCCGATCGCGAGCGCTGCGTCGCGCGCGTAGTTCGGCTTGTAGATCGGCTTGTATTTCGGGTCGCGCCGCGGCACTGGCGGCGGCACCGGGCGCAATTTGGCATTCATTTGAGCGCCTCGGGCAGGAATACTTCCTGGACCAGCAAACGGGCGCCGTCGATTGCGAACCACGAGCGGCGTGCCCAGAGTTCGGCAGGCGGATCGACGCTCTGGCGCAACGCGCGATGGAACAGCGCGACACCGGGCGTCAGGCGCGCGAATTCAAGCGGGCCGCGCTTGAGGCCCGGCAACGCCGCCAGTCGTTCGCCAAGCGCGGTGTCGCCGAGTGTGGACAACCAGCCATGGCGGGCAAGCGTCGCGAGCGGAATCAAGCTCTGTGCAAAGATCCAGGGGCGGCCACTGCAGGTCAGTTCGATTTCGCGCACGAATGCGGCACTCCCTGGGGCCTGCAGCAAGGCGGATTCGGCCGCTGCAAGCGGCGCCTCGCGCTCGGAGACGACGGCGAGGCCTTGCCTGCCGTCGCAACAGGCGCGCAGGCGTTCGGTCAGCAGCCCCGGTTCGGCGAGCCAGACGGCTGCCGCCGGTACTGCAGGCGGTGTGAAATCATCGAGATTTCCGCTCCAGCGCAGCAGCTTTCGTTCGTCCTGAATCGCGGCCGATTGCACGAATCACACCTTTCCGTAGCGCGTGGAAGCGCCGATCCAGCGGCGCTTCAATGCGGCAATGTTAGCCTCATGCGCGCGCTCCATCACGTCCGCGATGGCCTGGACCCGTGGCAGCAGGTCGGCGTCGCGCATCAGGTCGGCGACCTTGAGCTGCATGAGGCCGGTCTGGCGCGTGCCCAGGAGTTCGCCCGGCCCGCGCAGTTCCAGATCGCGGCGCGCGACCTCGAAGCCGTCATTGGTCTGGCGCAGCACCGCGAGACGCTCCTTTGCATGCCCCGAGAGTGGCGCGTGATACAGCAGCAGGCAGCTGCTGGCCTGCGTCCCGCGTCCGACGCGGCCGCGCAGCTGGTGCAGCTGGGCAAGGCCCATACGTTCGGCGTTTTCGATGACCATCAGGATCGCGTTAGGCACGTCCACGCAGACCTCGATGACCGTGGTCGCGACCAGCAATCCGATTTCACCAGCCTTGAAGCGCGCCATCGCGCGTTCCTTCGCGCTGGCCGGCATGCGCCCGTGCACGAGCCCGACGGTGATCTCTGGCAGCGCCCTGGCAAGCGCGGCCGCCGTGTCCTCGGCGGCCTGCGCCTCCAGCAGGTCCGATTCCTCGATCAGCGGGCAGACCCAATAGGCCTGGCGACCCTGCAGGCAGGCGGCGCGGATGCGCGCGACGATTTCGTCGCGGCGCGAATCCGGCATCACGACAGTCTGCACCGGTGTGCGGCCCGGCGGCAGTTCATCGATCACCGAGACGTCGAGATCCGCGTAGGCCGTCATTGCAAGCGTGCGGGGAATGGGTGTCGCCGTCATGATCAACTGGTGCGGATAGCGCCCCGAGGCTCCCTTGTTGCGTAGCGCGAGCCTCTGGTGCACGCCGTAGCGGTGCTTTTCGTACACGATGACGAGCGCGAGCCGTGCGAAACTGACGCCCTCCTGAAACAGCGCATGGGTGCCGATCACGAGCTGCCGCTCTCCGCTGGAAATTGCCGCGATTGCAGCCTGCCGCGCCCTCGCGCCGAGGCGCCCGGTCAGCAACAGGGGTTCGACGGCGAGCGACGCGAGCCAGCGCGTGAAATTCTGCGCGTGCTGTTCGGCGAGAAGTTCGGTGGGCGCCATCAGCGCCGCCTGGCAGCCCGCCTCGATTGCGGTCAATGCGGCAATTGCCGCGACGATGGTCTTGCCGGAGCCGACGTCACCCTGAACGAGACGCAGCATCGGGCTTGCAGCCGCGAGATCGGCCTTGATCTCCGCAGCGACACGATGTTGTGCCGCGGTCAGCGGGAAGCCGATGGTTTCCAGAAGCCCTGCCGCGAGCTGTCCCGGCACGACCAGCGGCCAGCCTGGATCGCGACGGATCTCGTTGCGTAATGCACGCAGCGTCAGCTGATGCGCGAGCAATTCCTCGAACGCCAGGCGGCGCTGTGCGGGATGACGGCCCGTTTCCAGCAATTCGAGGCGCGCAGCCGGCGGCGGGCGATGCAGGAACTGCAGTGCTGCGGAGAGGCCCGGCAGTTTCAATTCACGCTGCACTTCGGGCGGCAGCAGGTCCGGCAGTTCACCGTCGGCGAGAGCCGTGAGCGCCTGCGCGGTCAGGTTGCGCAGGCGGCCCTGCTGAATGCCCTCGGTCGCCGGGTAGACTGGCGTCAGGGCATCGACGACGGCCTGCTTGTCGGGAGCATCGGCGAGCCGGTATTCAGGGTGCACGATCTCGAGGCCCACCGGACCGCGGCGGATCTCGCCATAGCAACGCAGACGCGTGCCGCGCGTGAGTTGCTGCTGCTGCGCACCGCTGAAATAGAAAAACCGGAGTGTGAGAAAACCCGTGCCGTCGGAGAGCCGCACGAGCAACGTGCGGCGCCGGCGAAAGACCACTTCGGCCAGTTCGATCTCGCCCTCGATTGCGACACGCGTTTCCGGCCGCAATGCGCCGATCGGCACGACATGCGTGCGATCCTCGTAGCGGTTAGGCAGCAGGAACAGCAGGTCGGCGACGGTCTCGATGCCAAGCTTCGCCAGGCGCCCGGCGAGTGCCGGGCCGACACCGCGCAAGGAAGTTACCAGCCGTGTCTCGGGCGTCACGGTACCAGGATGCAATCGACCTCGATCGCGGCGCCGCGCGGGAGCGCAGCGACGCCAATCGTGACCCGTGCCGGATACGGCTCGCCGAAGTACTCGGCCATCACCTTGTTGGCGACCGGAAACTGCGCGAGGTCGGTCAGGTAGATCGTCACGCGCACCGCGGCGGCCAGGCTTGAACCCGCGGCCTCGGCCACGGCCTTGAGATTCTCAAATACGCGCCGCGCTTCGGCCTCGAAGCCGCCGGTGACCAGCTGGCCGGTCGCGGGATCAAGCGCCACCTGGCCCGAGAGATACACGGTGCCACCCGCGCCGACCGCCTGCGAGTACGGCCCGATCGCCTTCGGCGCGCGATCGCTGTGGTAGATGCTGCGTTTCATGCGAGGCTCCGTTCGACTTTGACGACGTCCGGCATGCTGCGGATCGCGCGTATCAGGCGTGCAAGATGGGCGCGATCGCGGACCTGGACCTCGAACAGGATCGTGGATAACTCGCCCTGCGAGGAATCGACATTGACGTGGATGATATTGCTCTGCTCGGCGGCGATCTTGGTCGCGACCTGCGCGAGGATGCCCATGCGGTTGGTGACCTCTATGACGAGTCCCGCGTTGAACAGCCGCTGCTGCTCCTTGTGCCAGATCGCGGGAATCCACTTGTCGGGTTGCTTGCCGAATGCGGCGACATTCGAGCAGTTCTCGCGGTGGACCACGACACCACGGCCGCTTGAAAGATAGGCAACGATCGCGTCGAATGGGATCGGGAAGCAGCAGCGCGCATAGCTGACGACCAGGCCTTCGGTCCCGGCGATCGCGAGTGGCGGCGGCGGGCCACTTTCCGGCCGGTCCTCATCGCCGGGCAGCAGGCGCCGCGCTATCAGTCGCGCGAGACGCTCGCCGAGGCCGATCTTTTCCAGCAGCTCGCCGCCGTCCTTCAGTGACAGCGAGCGCGCGACTTCGTCGAGACGGCCGTTTGGAAGGGTCTTCAGCGTCAACTTGAACTCCTCGAGCGCCTGATTGAGCATCCGGCCGCCGAGCTCGGCGGCTTCGCCGCGCTTGAGGGTGCGCAGGTACTGGCGGATCGCGGAACGCGCCTTGGCGGTGGTGACGAAGCTGACCCAGGCGGGATTTGGCTGCGCGCCCTTGGCGGTGATGATCTCAACCGTCTGGCCATTGCGGAGCACCGTGCGCAGTGGCACCAGGCGGCGATCGACCTTTGCCGCGACACATCGCTGGCCGACCCCCGTGTGCACCGCAAAGGCGTAGTCCACGCAGGTGGCGCCGCGTGGCAGGCGCATGATGTCGCCCTTCGGCGTGAATACGTAGACTTTGTCGGGGAACAGGTCGACCTTGACGCTTTCCAGCAGCTCCTCGGCCGAGCCGTCATGCAGCTGCATGACGCCCTGCAACCATTCCCGCGCCCGGATCTGCTGCGCCTCGCCGTCGCTTTCGCCGGTTTTGTACTGCCAGTGCGCGGCGATGCCGGACTCCGCCATGCGATGCATGTCCTCGGTGCGGATCTGGATTTCGATCGGCATGCTGTTAGGTCCGAACAGCGTCGTGTGCAGCGACTGGTAGCCGTTGACGCGCGGAATCGCGACGTAGTCCTTGAAGCGGCCCGGCATCGGCCGGTACAGGCCATGCACGAGGCCAAGCACGCGGTAGCAATCGTCCACGCTGCCTACGACGATACGCACGCCGAACATGTCGATGACCTGCGCTAGTGGCATCCGCTTGCGGCGCATCTTCATGTAGACGCTGAACAAGTGCTTTTCGCGCGCTTCGACGCGCCCCGTCACATTGCCGGCGATGAGCGCCTGGCGCAGCGCCTTGACGATCTTCGGCAGGAATTCGCGCTGGTTGCCGCGCGCGCGCTTCAGCTCGCGCTCAATGACGCGGTAGCGCTGCGGATAAAGCGTCCGGAAGCCGAGGTCCTCGAGTTCGAGCTTGATCGAGTGGATGCCGAGCCGGTTGGCGATCGGCGCGTAGATGTCGAGTGTCTCGCGCGCGACGCTCCTGCGCTTCTCCTGCGGCATCGCCGACAGGGTACGCATGTTGTGCGTGCGGTCCGCGAGCTTGACCATGATCACGCGAATGTCGCGGACCATCGCGAGGATCATCTTGCGGAAGCTCTCGGCCTGGGCCTCCTTGCGGCTCTTGAACTGGACCTGGTCGAGCTTGGTGACGCCATCGACGAGCTCGGCGACCTCCTTGCCGAAGCGTGCCTCGACCTCGGCAGCCGAGGACGGTGTGTCCTCGACGACGTCGTGCAGGATCGCCGCGGTCAGCGTGGCACCGTCCATGTGCAGATCCGCCAGGATGTCGGCGACCGCGATCGGGTGGGTGATGTATGCCTCGCCGGATTGGCGTCGCTGGCCGGTGTGGGCCGTGTCAGCATATTCATAGGCTTCGCGAACGCGCTCGACCTGGTCGGGCGGGAGGTAGGCCTCGAGCTTGGAAATGAGCTGGCCGAGTCCGGGAGCGCGCCTTCCGCCAGGCAACAGCCCGAGGATGGAAGACGCGTAGCTCATCGGCGCTCGCGCTCTGCGGTCAGTCTCCCAGGCCGAGCTGTGGTGCGCGGAAATCGGCGCCGAGATCCAGCGGGTTCTCCGGGATCAGCTCCGGATCCGGCTCGGGATCGGGCTCGGAAAGCAGGGCCATGGTGACCTTGCCGTCCGCGATCTCGCGCAGCGCCACCACCGTGGGTTTGTCATTTTCCCAATCGACGCGGGCTTCCGCGCCGTTGGCGAGCTGACGGGCGCGTTTGGCGGACAGCAGGACCAGATCGAACAGGTTGTCGATGTTGTCCATGCAGTCTTCGACGGTGATGCGGGCCATGGGAAAAGACCGATATTTCAGGGAACTGGACCCGAAAGCATAC
>JANPCY010000103.1:0-7238 GCA_031431175.1 Steroidobacteraceae bacterium
AGTTATATGGACGCCTCCCGATGGCAAGTACTTCTCGGTGTGATGATTGACAGATAAGGCTGCAGGTTTATATCCGGCCTGTTTTGCAGGCCATTCGCCTGCGGGCCCTGATGGATTTCGCTGACCCGCGCCTTATTTCTCCCAAGAGCTCGAAGCTCGGACTCACATTCAGGCTTGGCGGGTCACGGTCTGACCTGTTTCCCATCACACGTTGTAGTCCTTGCGCAACCTTTTAGCGTACCTTCCTCTGTTAACGGTTAATCGAGCGTGGGTGCAGCCCTAGGCAGGCTGACTCACGTACCCAGATTGATACGCCCGTTCATGGGCCGTGAGTGCCCAGATCGTGCGTGCCATCTTGTTGGCCATCGCCACGACGGCCACGTTCTTGGGCCGACGCTTCAGTAATTCCGTTAACCACTCGGGCGGCGCTTTGCTGTGCGTGAGCACCGAACGGGCGCCGTGGATCAGCAGCGTGCGTAGATACTTGTCGCCGCGTTTGCTGATGCCGAGCAATCGCACTCGACCACCCGTGCCGGTCTGCCGCGGCACCAGCCCGAGCCAGGCCGCAAACTCGCGGCCCGATTTGAATGCCTTCGCATCCCCCATGGTCGCGATGGCTGCGGTGGCACTCAGCAGCCCCACGCCCGGGATCTCAGCGATCCGCTGGCTGGCCGGGTCCTGGCGCTGCCATTGCCGTAAACGCCGCTCAATCTGGCTGATCCGCTCATCAAGCTCGCCCAGGCGTGCGTATTGTTCACGCCAGGTGTCGATCACCATCGCCGGCAACCGATCTGCCAGACGCCCCAAGGCGCCCGGGATATCGCGCTTGATGCCGGCGCGGCCCTGCGGCATCACTTCCCCGTATTCCATCACCAACCCCCGCAGCCCATTGATCTGCGCGGTACGGAACTTCACCAGCTGCTCACGCATCCGATGCAGCGCCAACACCGCCTGCTGCGCCTCGCTCTTGACCGCCACCGCCTTGATCCCCGGCTGTTGCACCGCCGTCCAGATCCCGCGCGCATCCGCCACATCGTTCTTGTTGCCGCCCACAAACGGCTTGACCATCCGTGCCGACATCAGCTTGACCTCGTGACCAAGCTTCTGCAGCGCTCGCGCCCAGTGCTGCGAGCCCCCGCACGCTTCCATGCCGATCAGGCAGTTCGAACGGTTGGCAAAATGCTCCAAAAACTTCTCCCGCTTCAGCTGCAGCGTCACCATCTCGCCCGTCTCCGGCTCCACCCAATGCAGCTGAAACACCCGCTTTGCGATATCCACTCCAACCACGATACGATTCATGTCGGACCCTCCGGTTGCCTGTGAAGATTGAACCTCTTCCACCTTGGGCACTTTGATGCCGTCGGCCCGGAGGGTCCACTGACTTCGCAAACTCACCCGCTCACTTCACCTTTGAGGTGGGAGGCGTCCATACCATTTCTCCGCGTTAAGAGTTCGATTGCATCCTGACGGGCCCGGTACCACGCGCCATCTCCTTGCGAAGAATGGCGGCACCGGCGACCATCGCCTTGAGCTTTCCGAAAGCAACGTCCCGGCTGAGGTATTTCAGACCGCAATCGGGCGCGACGATGATGTCCTCGGCGCGCACGAAGGGCAGCGCGCGCCGGATGCGCGCAGCCACGGTTTCTGGCGTCTCGACCTCGGGATCTCCGAGGTCGATCGCGCCGAGCATGATTTTCTTGCCGTTGAGTGACTTGAGGATCGAGCAGTCGAGATTCGGTTGGGCGGTTTCCAGCGAGATCTGCTGGCAATGACAGCCCGCGAGCTCCGGCAGGAAGGAATACGCCGTCGATCGCGTGTGGATGATTGCCGCGTAGCCGAAACAAATGTGAACGGCCGTCGTGCCTCTGACGCCTTCGAGTGCGCGATTGAGCGCCTCGAGACCGAACTGGCGCGCCTCATCGGGCCGCGCCTGCATGTAGGGTTCGTCGATCTGGACGATATCGGCGCCGGCCGAGAACAGATCGCGGATCTCGCCGTTCAGCGCGACGGCATAATCCGCGGCCGCGAGGCGACGGCTCCCGCCGTAATGGTCGATCTGCGCCTGCTGCGACATCGTGAATGGGCCAGGCACCGTCACCTTGACCGGCTTCGTCGTGTGGCGGCGCAGGAACTCGAGATCCCGGACGCCGACCGCATGTCGCCTGCGGATCGGGCCGACGACCCGCGGCACCGGGTTCGGATGGCCGCTCCGGTCGAGCGCCGTGCCCGGATTGTCGAGATCGATGCCTTCGAGCGCCGTGGCGAACAGGTTCGAGTAGCTCTCACGCCGGATTTCGCCGTCGGTGACGATGTCGAGCCCCGCCTGCTCCTGTGCGCGGATTGCGACGATCGTCGCGTCGTCCTGCGCCTCGACCAGGTGCGCCTCTGGAATGCGCCAGAGTTCGCGCGCGCGCACGCGCGGCGGAAAGCGGCCGGCAAGTTTCTTGCGATCGATCAGCCAGTCCGGCTGCGGCATGCTGCCGACGAGCGTGGTGGGGAAGAGCGCAGGGACGGAATCAGTCATTTCGGTCACCCGGCCGCCCGACGTGCCACTGCATCCGTGGCGGCAGCCGGCCATGACCGATTGCGCGCCAGCGCCGCCCGGATCGCATCTCCGTGTTGATTGAGCAGCGGCGCCGCGGAAACGGAGGTCGCGCGCTTGCCGTCGAACTGCAGCGCCGGCCGAACGGCCTCGCGTCCGCCTTCCAGTGCTTCTTCGACGGGTACGATGAGCCCGAGGTGACGGGCCTGCGGATCGTTCACGACCGAATCAATGCCGTTGATCGGGGCGAAAGGCACGTCGTGCTTCGAAAGTCGCGCGACCCATTCCTCGAGCGGGCGCTTGCGGAACAGGCGGTCGAGCTCCTCGCCGAGCGCCTCGTAATTTTCGATACGCGCGAGCCGCGCGTTGAATCGCGGATCGCAATTGAAATGGTCGGCTTCGATCGCCGTCGTCAGCCCCTGCCAGAATTTCTCGAGCGACGACAGGTGAATCGCGAGCAGGCGATTGTCGGCGGTCCGCAGGATATAGGCCTGGGCGAGGCGCGGACGGTCACTGGACTTCGGCACTTCGCCGAGGGCGAAATAGGCGGCAAAGGGTTCCACCGTGAAGTGCGCCATCGCCTCGAACATCGAAACCTCGACGAGCCGGCCCTGGCCCGTGTGAGCGCGCTCGAGGAGGGCGCCGAGGATTCCGAAAGCTGCGTAGATCCCGGTGATCGCGTCGGCGAGCGCCGGGCCGAGGAATCGCGGCCGTTCCTGATCGACGACGACGCTCAGGAATCCCGACAGCGCCTGCGCCACCGAGTCGTAGCTCGGCCGGTCGGCATAAGGCCCGTCCGCGCCGAACCCACTGATCGAACAGTAGATGAGCTTCGGATTGAGGCCGCTCAGCCGTTTCGTGCCGGCACCGAGCCGCGTCGCCGTACCCGGCCGGAAATTCTGTAGATAGACGTCCGCGTTCGCGATCAGCTGATCGAACACCTCGCGGTCGGCTCCCTCCTTGAGATCGCAGACGAGGCTTCGCTTGTTGCGGTTGTAAGCCTGGAAATGCGGTGAGTAGAGGCCCTTTTGATAGCTGCGGTAAGGGTCGCCTTCCGGGCTCTCGATCTTGATCACGTCGGCGCCGAGATCGGCGAGCATCATCGCGGCGCAAGGCCCGGTGATGAACGTGCCCTGTTCAACGATGCGGACGCCGCGGAGTACGGATTGGAACATCAGGCGCTCGGTATGAACCCGGCGGGTGACTTGCCGTCATAGGCGATGGCGGAGGCGCCTGCGTCCGCGAGAATGAATCCGATCGGTCGCTCCTGCTCCTCGAGCAGGTGCGCTATGAGGCCAGCCGTGCGCGCCAGGATCGGAATGCCCTTGACCGCGAGCAACGGATAGCCGGCGTCGAGCAGCACCGCCGCGATTGCGCCCGACACGTTCATCACGAGCGGCTTGCCCGTGACCTCCGGCAGGAGCTTCTCAATCAGCCGCGCGACTTCGATGTGGCGCCCGGAGCTGCCGGTTTCCGCAGCGATTGCAAGCAGCCGGTCGACACGCGGGTCCGCACGTTTGTGCAACGGATGTCCGTACCCGGGGACCGCCCGTCGCGCCTCGCGCGCCTCGACGAGCGTCGCATGCGTGGCAGCATTGACGGTGCGCGGCGACTCGCGCGAAAGGATGCCCGAGATGAAGCGGGCCGCCGATTCGGCCGAGCCGAGGATCACGGAGCCGCAGCCGAGGATGCCGGCCGCTACCGCGCCCTGGATCGCCTCGGGCGCTGCCGCAAGCGTCATGCGGCTCGCCGCGACGCTCGGCACGAGGCCGTGTTCCGCGATTGCGACGAGCGCGGCATCGAGGATGCGCCGCTGCGCCGGGGTGGGGAGAGCGCCGGTCACGAGGAGCCAGGCGTGGTCGGTGAATGTCACCTGCCCGATCAGCTCGCGGCACAGGTCGTAACCGCGGACGACGATCGTATCCGCGTTCGAGGCTGAGATTGCCGAGCTTCGCCCGGACTGCGAACCGATTTTCATGCCGCGGAGCCCCCGCTGACCGGCCGAACTGATTTCGTATATCGAAAAGAGATTCGACTACCGAACATGCTGAACGCGAGTGCCGCTTGCTGTCAAGTGCGCGGCGATGCTGCTTTTGCTGATTCGCATATCGAAATACACTGGGAGCCATGCCACGCTGCCAGCCATCGGTACGCAAGGAAACCATGGGCGGGCTCGCGAAAGGGCTCCAGGTGATCCGCGCCTTCACCCGCGACCATTCGGCGCTGACGCTCTCGGAAGTCGCAGGCATCGCGCGCATGCCGGCTGCGACCGCGCGCCGCTGCCTGCTGACGCTCGAAGAGCTCGGCTATGTCACGCGGCGGGGGAGGCAGTTCCTGCTGCGGCCGAAAGTGCTCGAGCTCGGCGCCGCCTATCTGGAATCGATGGACATCGAGCACCTGACGAAGACGCATCTCGAGGAACTTGCGCGGCTCACCGGCGATTCGGCCGCGCTATCGGTGCTCGATGGCAACGATATTGTTTATGTGGCGCGCACGTCGGTGCGGACGCTGATGCGCCTCGAAGCGCATGTCGGCAGCCGTTTCCCCGCACACGTGACGTCCATGGGCCGCGTGCTCCTCGCCGGAATCGCGCCGGAGCGCCTCGAATCCTATTTCCGCACGCAACAGTTCGTCGCGCTGACCGATTCCACGGTGACTGATCCGCGCAAGGTCCGCCAATTGATCGACGAATGCCGCAAGACCGGGTATTCGGCGGTCGAGGACGAGCTCGCCTACGGCGTGGTCGCGGTCGCCGTGCCGGTCCTCGACCAGGCCGGCCGGGTGGTCGCATCGCTCAACAGCTCGAGCCACTCGCGCCGCATTACCAAGGTCAAGCTCGTGCGCGAGCGGCTCGCCATGCTCAAGCAGGCAAGCCGCGAGATTTCCGCGGAGCTCGCGCGTGTTCCTGGTCTTGCGCTGAGCGCACAAGTCTGAGGGCGCTGCAGGTCGTGCTTGACGCACACCCCGCGCGCTCGTAGCCTGTTTGCGAACTTTTTTTCGATATTCGAAATGGCATGCAGGCCCGCGACGACTATTTCCTGTCAGGTGAAGTCCGCCTGCGTTTTCGCGACGAGGGTAAAGGCATGCCGGTCATTTTCATCCACGGCTGGACCGTCGATCTCGACGTCTGGAATCCGCAGGCGGCGACGTTCGGCCGCTCAATGCGGGTCATCCGACTCGATCGGCGCGGATTCGGCCTGTCGCAGGGAACGCCTTCGCTCACTGCCGATTGCGACGATCTCCGCACGCTCCTCGATCGGCTTGGCGTTGCCCGCGCTTCGCTCGTCGGCGCGTCGCAAGGCGCGCGCGTCGCGCTGGCATTCGCACTGCAATTTCCCGAACGTGTCGCGGGCCTGGTGCTCGACGGTCCGCCGGACGAGATCGGAGCGCCGGTCGCTGCGGGCGACGGCGATTTCTCCGTCGACAAGTTCCGGAGTCTCGTGCGGGACGGCGGGGTGGACGCGTTTCGTCGTGTCTGGCGGGCGCACCCGCTGATGAAGCTCCATTCGTTCGATGCCGGATCGCAGGCCCTGCTGGATTCCATGCTCACGCGCTATCCGGCGAGGGATCTGCTCGAGCCGCGCCAGACGCCGGCGCCGTCCGCCGGCGCGTCCGAATTCGAACGGTTTCGAACGCCGGTCCTGGTCGTCAACGGGCAGTTCGACACGCGTGCGCGCCTGCGAGCCGGCGAGCGGCTCAGTCAGAGCCTCGCGGTCGCCGAGCGCATCGTGATTCCGGACTCCGGGCACCTGCCGAATCTCGACAATCCGGGCGCGTACAACGAGGCAGTCCAGACATTCCTGCGACGTCAGTCGCGTGCCGCTGCCTGAAGGCGGGAAATACCGATGACCAAGATCCTGATTCTCTATTACAGCAGCTGGGGCCACGTGGAAAAGATGGCGTACGCGCAGGCCGAAGGCGTCGCGAAAGTCGAGGGCTTGAAGGCGGACGTCAAGCGCGTCGCAGAGATCGTTCCGCTCGAGGTCGCGAAGCAGTTCGGCTTCAAGCTCGATCAGGCGGCGCCGATCGCAGAGCCAGCTGAACTCGGGAATTACGACGGAATCCTGTTCGGCACGCCGACCCGGTTCGGCAATATGTGCGCCCAGATGCGGAACTTCCTGGACCAAACCGGGCCGTTGTGGGCGACGAACGCGCTCCTCGGCAAGGTCGCGAGCGTATTCACCTGCACCCAGAGCCAGCACGGCGGTCAGGAGACCACGATCACGTCTTTCCATACGACGCTCCTGCATCACGGCATGATCATTGTGGGACTCCCGTACACGGCCCCTGGAATCACGACCATGAAAGAAGTGACGGGCGGCACGCCGTACGGCGCGAGCAGCATTACCGGGGCAGGCGACGAGTCGCGCATGCCGACTGACCTCGAACTGGGAATGTGCCGCTTCCAGGGCGAGCACGTCGCGCGAGTCACGAGAGATCTCGTCGCAGGACGCGCAGGCGGCAAGCGGTGAGCACCGAGCGCGTCGCGGCGCCCGGGGCGGCGGCGGATGCGCAGGCGACGCCATTCCGTTTCTACGACAACCGCCAGAAGTATCTGGCTTTTGTGAATACCTGCGACGAGAAGTCCGCGATCGCGCACCGGGCCGCGCTCGAGCTGAAGCATGTCCGTCCGACGCCGCCGGCGTTGCGCATTTTCGACGCCGGCATGGGCGATGCCACCGTCCTGTCGCGCCTG
>JANPCY010000104.1:0-5544 GCA_031431175.1 Steroidobacteraceae bacterium
GGCCATCCATCCGAACATCTTCTATTTCCAGGGCCAGGAGGGCCCGATTTCGGTCGAGGTCGCTGCGCAGTGGAACGATTCCTACCAGGAATCGATGTACTGCTACACGAAC
This sequence comes from Steroidobacteraceae bacterium, assembly GCA_031431175.1. Classification (GTDB taxonomy): domain Bacteria; phylum Pseudomonadota; class Gammaproteobacteria; order Steroidobacterales; family Steroidobacteraceae; genus SCUD01. The sequence goes on from JANPCY010000104.1 coordinate 113, forward strand.
AACATCCCGCAGAAAGACGGCGGCACGCATCTCGCGGGCTTCCGCGCGGCACTGACGCGCAAGATCAACGATTTCATTGAAAAGGAAGGCCGCGCCAAGCGCGAGAACGTTTCGCCGACCGGCGACGACGCGCGCGAGGGCATGACGGCGATCCTCTCGATCAAGATGCCGGACCCGAAGTTCTCGTCGCAGACCAAGGACAAGCTCGTTTCATCCGAAGTCAAGGGCGCGGTCGAATCCGTGGTCGCTTCGAGGCTCGGTGAATTCCTGCTGGAGCGCCCGGCCGACGCGAAAGCGATCTGCATGAAGATCATCGACGCGGCGCGCGCGCGCGAAGCGGCGCGCAAAGCGCGCGAGATGACGCGGCGCAAGGGTGCGCTGGACGGCTCTGGCCTGCCGGGCAAGCTTGCCGACTGCCAGGAGAAGGATCCGGGCAAGTCCGAAATCTTTCTCGTCGAGGGCGAGTCCGCGGGCGGCTCGGCCAAGCAGGGCCGTGACCGGCGCACGCAGGCGGTGCTGCCGCTGAAGGGCAAGATCCTGAATGTCGAGAAGGCGCGCTTCGACAAGATGCTGTCGTCGCAGGAAGTGGTCACGCTGATCTGCGCGCTCGGCACCGGCATCGGTCATGACGACTTCGATGCCGAAAAGCTGCGGTATCACCGCGTAATTATCATGAGCGTCGATGGTGACGACCACGTCTTCGTGCGCGACGCCGGGGGCAGCGGCGCGCGCATGGTCAGGATTGGCACATTCATCGACGCGACGCTCGATGCACATCGCGAAAGCGGCGCCGTCGAATCGAATGGGCGCGCGGAGAAATTGCGCAGTCGTGAGCTCGGCGAAGTAATGTGTTTCGGGCTGGAAGGACACGAGGCCCGCTTCCGGCCGATCGCAGCAGTGATCCGCCATCCGCTGGACGAAAAGCTGTTCAAGGTACGAACGGCCTACGGCCGTTCGGTTCGCGTCACTTCGAGTCATAGCGTCTTTGTTCACGAGAATGGCGCCATTCGGCTTAAGCGCGGCGCCGAGTTGAGCACCGATGACCGGCTGGTCGCGCCGCGGCGCCTGCGTTTGCCGGAAAGCGCACCAAGCCGCATCGATCTGCTGCGCGAACTCTGGGGCGATCGACACGCGGCCGAGCAGGCATGGATGCGCGGCCCGGCCGTGGAAGCCTGGAATCGGGCGCGCGTAATGCGGCGGCACGCCGGCAATGCCGGGCTGACCGCGCCGCGCGTCGATATCCCGGCCCCGGTACGCGCGGAGGTGACGGCAATGCGTCGCGCCAGCGGCATCTCCAACAAGGCACTTTGCGGCGCCGTGGGGATATTACAACCGGTGACTTTTTACGCGTGGGAGCGGGGCTCACAGCGTCCGACTACGCAGCATTTCGAGGAGTACCTGCACGCCGTTGGCGCTGACGTCACTGGCGTCATGACACAAGTCGCGATCGGTCCCGGCCGGCTGGAAAGAACCTGGGAAACGCAGTACCGGGGCTCCGGGCGCAACGAAGTCCGCAATCTGGTGCGTTTGTCTACGCTCGGCCCGGAAGACCTGGAGTGGTTCAGCCCGCGTGAAGATTTCGAACTGACGCCGGAGCATTACAGCGGCCACGGCATTCCGCGTTACCTCGCAGTAAACGAGGACCTCCTTTGCCTGCTCGGCTTCTACCTGGCTGAAGGCTCCGCCTCCGACCGCAACGGCGTGCGTTTTGCCATCGGACGCGGAAACAGCGGCTTGGTGCCCGAGATGCAGCAGCGGCTGGCCCGTGTCTTCGGCAGGGCGGCCGCAGTTTATTCGAATCGTCCGGGCGCGGCCGACTTGAAGCTCGTCAATCGCGTCGCTGCGCTGGCCTGGCAGCGCGTGTTCGGATTCCGGGCCGCGGACTCCGTGAGCAAGCGGATCCCGGACCTGGTTTTCAACGTTTCGGAATCACTGCGCCTGGCGTTCCTGCGCGGCTACCTGCTCGGCGACGGTACCGTCTGTGACAAACGCATCGCGTTTTCGACGTCTTCGTACGATCTGGCGAGCGGCCTCATGTACCTGCTGTCATCACTGGGTGTTGTCGCTTCGATGAGCGAGCGCGAGCCGGATGGGGTAGTGCGAGAGATCCGTGGCCGGCCGTGCGTAACGAAACACCGCCATTGGAGCGTCTCTGTTTGCGCAGCCGCGGACTTGCTCACGCTCGAACAAGCGTGGGCCGATCACGCCAATGCGGCGGCCCTGCGCGACCGGCTGGCGACGCCCGCCGGACGAGGCATGAATCGCCGCTTCGAGGAGATTGGCGGCGATCTGATGGCGCTGCCAATCGTGTCGATCGAAGAGGTCGCGGCAAGTAACGGTTACGTATACGACTTCTCTGTCGAGGGCGACGAGAACTTCATCGCCGGCGTGGGCGGCATCTGCTGCCATAACACGGATGCGGATGTTGACGGCAGCCATATCCGCACGCTTTTGCTGACATTTTTCTACCGGCAAATGCCTGAGCTGATCGCGCGCGGCCACATCTACATCGCGCAGCCGCCGCTGTTCAAGATCAAGCGCGGCAAGCAGGAGCTATATGTGAAAGACGAGGCCGAGCTCGACCAACTGCTGCTGACGAGCGCGCTGGACGGGGCGGCGCTCCATGTGAACCCGGAGGCCCCGCCCCTGGCGGGCTCGGGACTCGAAATGCTGGCCAGGCAGTACATGGACGTCAGGGCCATCATCAGCCGCTGGTCGCGGCGCTATGACCGGCGCCTGCTCGAGCAGTTGCTCACAATGCGCCCGGTCGGTGAGCAGCAGTTCGCAGACGCGGCCTGGCTCGCGGGTTGGGCGAAAGAACTCGAGGCGCGCCTCAATTCGGATGGCAGCCTGGTTCACAGCTACCAGCTCTCGGTGCGCCGGAACGAGGGGGGCGCGCCGCTGCGCGTTGACGTCGCGCGCAGCGAGCACGGCGTGACTGCAGAGAAGCACCTGCAGCCGGAATTCTTCGAGTCAGCGGAATACGCGCACATCGCCGAGCTCGGCACGACGCTCAGCGATTTCATCGGCGCGGGCGCCAGCGTGACGCGCGGCAGCGAGCGGCAGGAGATCTCCGCATTTCCGGAGGCAATGGCCTGGCTGCTGGATCAGGCGCGCAAGGGCCAGACGATCCAGCGCTACAAGGGCCTCGGGGAGATGAATCCGGGGCAGCTCTGGGAAACGACGATCAACCCCGAGGTCCGGCGCCTGCTGCAGGTGCGCGTCGAGGACGCCGTGGCCGCAGACGATATATTCACGACGCTGATGGGTGATGCCGTCGAACCGCGCCGCGAATTCATCGAGAAAAATGCACTCTACGTGACCAACCTAGACGTCTGAACGCCCGGTTCAGGCTCCGCGAGCAGAGACCACTGGCGTTTCAACGGGTTGTGAGGAGACCGGATGCTTATAGACATCTGGAATCACAGCGGTTTCCGCTCCCCACGGGTCTGGCGCATAGCTGCTTTGGCATTGGCGGCGGCATACCCACTGCTGGCGCATGGCGCGAGCCTGCTGAACAGCCCCGGCCTGACCGTGGCCAGCGTCGCCATCCTCGCGGCTGCGATACTGGTCCGGCCGATAGCGGATGGCCGGCGCTGGGCCTGGATTGCCGCGCCGGCCGCGGCGCTCGCCATTTTTTGGCTGTGGCGGGCCAACGTTGCAGCGCTCGTGCTGTATCTGCCCCCGGTCCTGCTCAATATCTTTCTCGCCTGGCTTTTCGGGCATACGCTTGCGCACGGCAGCGTGCCGCTGGTCGAGCGGCTCGTGCTTCTGTTACAGAGACCCGGCGAGCCGCTCGAGGCCGCCATTGCCCGCTATGCGCGGGGGCTTACGATCGTCTGGACAGCGCTTTTCGTGTTGCTGGGAGCGGTGAACCTGGGTCTGGCGCTATGCGTCACTCCCGGCGGGCTTCTCGATTCGGTCGGCGTCACTTCACCGCTGCCAATTGAACGTGGTATCTGGTCTCTGTTCGCAAACGTCCTCAACTACGCGATCGTCGCCATCTTCTTCCTGCTCGAATACGCTTACAGGCGCCGCCGCTTTCCCGACCGGCCATATCGCAATTTGCTGGATTTTTTTCGCCGCGCAGCAGCGGCGGGGCCACGCCTCATGGCGACATTCGCGCCGCCGCAGATGTTGGAGACAACCATGGACGTGCCGACTGAGCACCCGGCATTTGCCGGACATTTTCCTGGCCGGCCCGTGCTTCCCGGCGTGGTGTTACTTGAGCAGGTTATCGGGGCAGCCGAAAAATTGCTCGGGCATGCATTACGCGATGTCGAGATACCCTGGGTGAAATTTCTGGCGCCACTACTGCCGGGGGATCGCGTGTTGATAAGGCTCAAGCTTGTGGGTGAGTTGCTCCATTTCGAGGTACGCCGCGGGGCTACTCGCGTTGCGCAGGGCGTATTTCTGGTCGCTGCCGGCGGGAAAACCGCGTGACGGAAAAGTGGACCGAGCGTCCAGAGGGGGGCGGCCGCGCGGCGCTGCGATTGCTGATAGCAATTGCCCTGGGCCTGGGCCGCGCGCCCGCGCGACTTATCCTTTATCCAGTGACGATTTAATTAATGTTGCGGCGCGGTCGGGAGCGCCGCGCTTCCCGCGCGTACCTCACACGTGTCCTGGGGCGGCCAGCGACAGTGCGTGACGTATTCCGGCACGTGCTGAACTTCTCCCAGGTCACGCTCGACCGTGTTTTCCTGCTGCACGATGGTCTGCAACGATTCGAGGTCGAAACCACGGGCCTGGACGCTGCGCATGCCGCCGTCGCGCTCAATCGCGGCGTGCTGGTATTCGGAGCGCATTTCGGCAGCTTCGAAGTATTGCGGGCGCTCAGCGCGCACCGCCCCGATATCAAGTTTCGAGCAGTAATAGATCTCGAGCAGAACCGCTCTGTTTCGCAGTTGATGAATGCGCTGAACCCGGCGCTTGCGGCGACCGTGATCAACGCACGGCAAGCAGGGCCGGCCGTCGTGCTTGCAATGAAGGACGCCCTCGACCAGGGCACTTTTGTGACGCTGCTTGCTGATCGCGTGCGACCGGGGGGCCGGGCAAGCGAAGTGGATTTTCTGGGAAGCCGCGCGCCGTTTCCGACTGCGCCTTGGGAAATCGCTGCCGCGTTGCGCGTGCCCGTCGTGCTGTGCTTCGGTGTATATCTGGGCGGCAATCGATATCATCTGTACTTCGAAATCATGACAGAGCGCATCGTGCGGGACCGGGAGGGCGGCAGGCCGCTGCCTGAGTGGATCCAGTCGTTTGCCGATCGGCTGGCGGTGCGGGCGCGCGAGGCGCCGTACAACTGGTTCAATTTCTATGACTTCTGGGCAGGCTAGCGCCGGCATGGTGTTGTGGCTGGTCGTATCGCTTTCAGCGACGGCCACGCCGGTCCCCAGCATTGACTCGCTGCTGGCGGCGCTCGCCCGCGAGCCGCC
>JANPCY010000105.1:0-4692 GCA_031431175.1 Steroidobacteraceae bacterium
CTCGGGCCCGAGCGCGTGCACGCGGTGATGCTGCCGTCGCGCTATACCTCGAGCATGTCGGAAGAAGACGCTGCAGCGATGGCGCGCGGGCTCGGTGTGCGCTATTCGGTGATCCCGATCGAGGGGATGTTCCAGGCGACGCTGGGGGCGCTTGCGCGCGAGTTCCAGGGCCGCGCGCCGGATTCCGCCGAGGAAAATATTCAGGCGCGCTGCCGCGGTATCGTGCTGATGGGCATTTCGAACAAGACCGGACGCATGCTGCTCTCCACCGGCAACAAGAGCGAGATGGCGGTCGGATACGCAACCCTGTACGGTGACATGGCCGGCGGCTATGCGCCGATCAAGGATTGCAGCAAGACACTCGTCTATCGCCTCGTGCGCTGGCGCAATGCGAAGTCATCGGTGATTCCGCAGCGCATCATCGAGCGGCCGCCAACCGCGGAGTTGCGCGAGAAGCAGCTCGATTCCGACAGCTTACCGCCATACGACGTGCTCGACCGGATCCTGGCGGCCTTTGTCGAGGACAATCGTTCGGTGGACGAAATAGTGGCGCAGGGCTTTGACCGCGCGACGGTCGTGCGCGTGCTGGACATGGTCAAGCGCAACGAATACAAGCGTCGCCAGGCGCCACCGGGGGTACGCGTGAGCGGCCGCGCCTTCGGCCGCGACTGGCGCTATCCGATCACTTCCGGCTACCGGCCCGGCGAATCCTGACGTCGCCAGCCGCGCGGGCCGGATCAGGAATAAAGGGGGGATGAATATAAAGGGGACGCAACCCTTTATCTCCAAGCCTTTATCTCCGGTAAAGGGTTGCGTCCCCTTTATCCCTATCTCCGGTAAAGGGTTGCGTCCCCTTTATCCCTTTATCTCACCAGAACGGCCACCAGTCGCGCCCAGCCTTGCGCCCGGGTTGCTCGCCGGGATAATTCAGCGCATAGACTTCACGCGATCGTTCGGCAAGATCGGCGAGACCCATGCCATCGTAGGCCGAGATCATGATGTCGAGCGCATCACGCGTGGCCGGCGCGCCGTCGTAATTCTCGATGCAGAAGCGCGCGCGCGCGAGCGCGGCGACATAGGCCAGGCGGTGCAGGTAATAGTCGGCCACATGCACCTCGTACTCCGCAAGGCGATTGCGCAGGAAGATCATGCGCTGGCGCGCGTCGTGTACGTATTCGCTGTTCGGGTAGCGCTCGATCAGCGTCTGGAATGCCTGGAACGAGCCCCGTACGTCCTGCGGCGGCCGTTCGGTCAGATCGGTGTTGAACCAGCGCTCGAGGAAATTCGGCGCACGTTCGAAGTACACCAGGCCCTTGATGTACATGGCGTAGTCCACGCGCGGATGAGTCGGGTTCTCACGGATGAACTGATCCGCGGCATCGACCACCGATTCCGTCTCGCGGCTCTTGTAATAGGAATAGATGATGTCGAGCTTGGCCTGGCGCGAGTACTCGCTGAATGGGAAGCGGGCCTCGAGCGCCTCGTAATAACGCACGGCCCCGCGATAGTCGCCGGCCATCATCGACTTGTGGGCGTGCTCGTAGAGCTTTTCGGGTTGGAGCTGCTCGGCCGCGCGATCACGACCGGCGCAGGCTGCAAGAATCAGGGCGCAGCACGCGACCGTCAGGGCGCGCGCCATCGATATCCGTCGAATCAAGGGACTGGACCCCGCGTGTTTAGCCGCCGCAGTATAGCGACTAAAGACCCGCGGCGGCCCCCATGAGTTCCACCCGATACCAGCATGAATTGCGGTTGCCACCAGAGGCTGCCGGCCGGCGGCTCGACCAGGCGTTGGCCGACGCCCTGCCGGAATACTCGCGCTCGCGCCTGAAGCGCTGGATCGATGCGGGGCAGGTCCGCGTGGATGGCCGCACCCCGCGGCCCCGTGATGCCGTGACCGGGGGCGAACTGGTGCAATTGGATGCGCCCGTCGAGGACGCCATTACATCGCGGGCGCAGCCGATGGCGCTGTCGATCGTCTGGGAGGACGCGAGCGTCATCGTAATCAACAAGCCGGCCGGTCTCGTCGTGCATCCCGGCGCCGGAAATCCCGATGGCACATTGCAGAATGCGTTGCTGGCGCACGATCCCGCGCTTGCGAAACTGCCACGCGCGGGCATCGTGCACCGGCTCGACAAGGATACGACGGGTCTCCTGATCGTCGCGCGCACCGAGGCCGCGCGCGCGGCGCTCGTCGAGGCGCTCACGGCGCGTGGAATCCATCGCGAATACCAGGCGGTCTGCATCGGCGTGATGACCGGTGGCGGAACCGTCGACGCGCCTGTCGCCCGTCACCCCGTGGATCGGCTGCGCATGGCCGTGCGTTCAGACGGCCGCGCGGCCGTGACCCACTACCGCGTTATCGAACGCTTCCGCCGCCACACCTGGGTCCGCGTGATGCTGGAAACCGGCCGGACTCACCAGATCCGCCTGCATCTCGCGCACGCCGGTTTTCCATTGGTCGGCGATCGCGTCTATGGAAAGAGGCTGGTAATTCCGCGCGGCGCAACACAGCGGCTCGACTCGACGCTCCGTACCTTCCGGCGCCAGGCGCTGCATGCGGCGAAGCTTGAATTCACCCATCCGGCGGATGGGCGGCGCATCGTGGTCGAAGCGCCGTTGCCGGCGGATTTCGTTGAGCTCGTCGCGGCGCTGCGCGAAGACACGAAGATAGAGCGCCGATCGTGAGCGAGCAACTTGAGTTCCTGGTCCCAGACTGGCCCGCACCGCCATCCGTGCGCGCCGTCATGACGACGCGCCGCGGCGGCTTCAGCACCGGTCCTTATGCATCGTTTAATCTCGCGAGTCATGTCGGTGACGATGTACGGGCGGTCGAGGCGAACCGGCGGCGCCTCCACGATGCGCTGTCGCTTCCCTCCGATCCGCAGTGGCTCACCCAGGTGCACGGGCGCCGTGTCGCGACGCTTTCCGGGCCATCGCCGGGGAGCGCAGATGCCGCGGTCGCGTTCGAACCGGGGCCAGTCGCCGCAGTGCTGACCGCCGACTGCCTGCCCGTCTTTCTGACAAGCCGCGCCGGTGATCGTGTCGGAATTGCCCACGCGGGTTGGCGCGGGCTTGTGTTGGGCGTGGTCGAGGCAACGGTTGCTGCGCTCGCGACCGATCCGTCGGACCTGGTCGCCTGGCTGGGTCCGGCGATCGGTCCCGCGGCTTTCGAGGTCGGCGGCGAAGTGCGCCGCATGTTCGTTGCCATGCAGCCGGAGTCGGCCGCAGATTTCCAGCCGGGCAGCGGACAGAAATATCTTGCGAACCTGCCCGGGCTCGTCCGCCGCCGTCTCGCGGCCTGCGGCGTCACGGCGGTTCATGGTGGCGACTACTGCACGGTCGCCGATCCGGCGCGCTTTTATTCCTATCGCCGCGACGGCCAGACCGGGCGCATGGCCGCATTGATCTGGCTGACCTGAGGCTGCCACGGGCGGGCCTCTGGTGTAGGCTGTCGGCCCCGCATGCCGGGGAGGGGACTTGTCCACGCTAGCACCGATCGTGATCTTCACCGCCGCCTCCGGCGCCCTGTCCGCGCTGATCGCTGGCGGCTTCCTGCTGTTGCCGGAGGCGCGGCGCAACGAGATCGTGCCGCATCTCGTCAGTTTCGCGACCGGCGCGCTGCTCAGTGCCGCATTGCTCGCGCTGCTGCCGCACGCGATCGAAGCCGCCGGGCCGGGCGGGACGCATGGCATCGGCATCGCGCTTGTGGCGGGCATCATCGCCTTCTTCATGCTCGAGAAGATGGTGCTATGGCGCCATTGCCATGCCGACCCCTGCGAGGCGCATGCGCCGCAGGAACGCCACCGGGCGCGTGCCTCGGCGACACTGATCCTGTGGGGCGACGCATTCCACAACACGCTGGACGGCGTGCTGATTGCCGCGGCCTTCATGACCGACATGCACCTCGGCATCGTGACCGCGATTGCGGTTTTCACCCACGAGATCCCGCAGGAAGTCGGGGACCTTGCAATCCTGCTGCACGGCGGCATGACGCGCCGGCGCGCGATGATTCTCAATATTGCGGTCAGCCTGACATCGGTCGCAGGTGCTGTGCTTGCGTATTTCCTGCTGGCGCGCGCAGTGCAGGCGCTTCCCTATGCGCTTGCAATCGCGGCCGCCAGCTTCCTGTACGTCGCGGTCGCCGACCTGATTCCCGGCCTGCATCGCCGCGTGGATGCGCGTACCTCGGTGCGGCAGGTCCTTTTGATCGTGCTCGGCATCCTGGTAATCGCGTTTTCGCACGAATTCGCGCATTGACTTATTGATATTGAGTCCTTTTGGCCTCATGGACGGTGCAGTCTAGAAGACGGAGTCCAGCCATGCGCCCGGACCGCCTGACATCGAAATTCCAGCTGGCGCTGGCAGATGCCCAGTCGCTGGCCGCCGGGCGCGATCACCAGTTCATAGAACCCGTGCACCTGATGCTGGCGCTTCTCGACCAGCAGGGCGGTACCGTGCGCCCGCTGCTCGACAAGGCAGGCGTCAATGTAAGCCTGCTGCGTTCGCGGCTGCTGCAGCAGCTCGACCGCATCGCAAGCGTCGAAGGCACGCAGGGCGACGTGCAGGCATCAAACGACCTGGGCCGCCTCCTGAATGTAACCGACAAGCTCGCGCAGAAGCGCGGCGACCAGTACATCTCGAGCGAACTGGCCGTACTGGCGGCGGTCGAGGACCGCGGTGCGCTCGGTA
>JANPCY010000106.1:0-3698 GCA_031431175.1 Steroidobacteraceae bacterium
GGTTCGACGATCGCGGGCAGCCACCCGGACTGAACCAGGAATGCGGCAGCCTGTGCGGCCATTCCGGCGGCGAGGAACAGGAGCATCCAGCCGGTCACCGCGAACAGGTGCCGCGGAGGAATGCGCATCAGGCCGAAGTACAGCAGGGTGCCCGCCGCGGCGCCACCGACCAGGCCGAGCGCACCACCGAGAAACATCGGCGCGGCCTTCGCGCCGCCCGCAGCGACGCCGTAGAGGAACAACACGACTTCAGCTCCCTCGCGCAGCGCAGCGAGTGCCACGATGGCCGCGAGCGCACCCAACGGTCGGGCGCCGGCGCGAACCTCGCCACCGACGGACTTGAGTTCATGCGCGATGGCGGCGCCGTGTCGCTGCATCCAGATGTGATGCCAGGACAGCATCAGGACCGCAGCCAGCAAAACACCCGCATTGAAGACATCCGGGCCCATGCCTTCCAGCGTCTCGCTGAGCCAGTCGGTGGCACCGGCAAGCGCCAGCGCTCCGGTCAGTCCGGCCATGCAACCCATCAGAATGGCCCGCCGGCTTCCGGCAAGCCCACTGGAAGCGGCGAGCGCGATGCTGATGATCAGCGCCACCTCGAAGACCTCGCGCAATACGATGATGAATGACGGGATCATGCGTTACTCGGCAATGAGGTATCCGCGGGCGGTATCGGGGTTGAACTCGCCGAAGAATTCGTAGCGACCGGGCTTGAGCGGTCCGACGAAGAGAGTGATCCGGCCTTTCCCCGGCACGATCTTTTCGCGGTTGAAATCGTAGCTCTCGAATTCCTCAGGCGTCGGATCGCGGTTCTCGATCAGCAGCCGGATCTTCTGCCCGGCCGGCACCACGAGCTCAGCCGGAATGAAGCGATGGGACTCGATCACCAGCGTGAATTCGGGCGTGTCTGCGCGCGCGGGTGCGCCGGCCAGGACGCCAAGGAAGGCAGCCGCGAGAACACCGCAAAAGACAGCAACTTTCATGATCGGTCCGACGCCTGACTTTAGAGCTCTAAGCATAATGGTAATTGAGAATCATTCGCAACTAGCCTCCGATTGGCACCGTGTACGCGAAGCAGGGCGCTCGCTAAGAGATTGAAAACATGAATATTAGTGGGCCAGAATCCGGCTAGGACACGGCGCGTGTAGCGGACCGGCAATGACCGTTGCCGTTTAGCTGCGTATGCCGGCTCGCCGAGTACTGCGGCGGCCGCAACGCATGCGGCGCCGCCCAACGCGGTCAAAGAAAGCGTAAGCGCACCCGCGCTTTGGTCCAGGCGATCACTGATTTTCTTGCTGAAAGTGCGCGGCCGTGAGCTGGTGAATTGAAGATTACGTGTCGTGCCGGCTCCACTAAGGGCAGGAAATCGGGGCCAATTTCTGGTACACTGCCGCGGTCTGGTGATCTGTCGGATTGTCTCGCTTGGCTCGATGCGCCGCTTCGGCGCGCTTCCCAACCAGGTTCTGCCACCACTGAAGCATCGCCTAACCAGTAGACGGACAACCGCCTGCTGAAATCCTATTGTTCAATGTGAGTAATCTAAAGTGACTAAGTTTTTTGTTGGAAATCTGCCCTTCTCCGCGACCGAAGAGTCTGTGCGTGCGCTGTTTGCACCGCATGGCACGATCGAGTCGCTCGCCCTGATCAACGATCGCGAAACCGGTCGTCCCCGCGGCTTTGGCTTCATCGAGATGTCGAATGCCGATGCTGCCCAGGCCATGCAGGCGCTGAACGGCAAGAACTTCGAAGGCCGTGATTTGAAGGTGAACGAAGCCCAGGCGCGTGAGCGCAGTGGCGGCGGCGGTGGCGGTGGCAACCGCGGCGGACAGAATCGCTACTGATTCGAACGCCTGATCGGCGGCAGGCCGCGACGAAAGCCGGTAAACACGGCGATCGTCATCGGCCTGCCGGCGATTGTGAGGAGTGCGCGCTAGCTTGCCTTGAAACCGCAGGAGGGAGCGTCCATGCGCTTTGTATCCCGTACGACCCGATCGCTTCTCGAACAGAGCCGCGAGCAGTTGCTTCGCAGGCGCGCGGCTGCCGGCACTCTTGGCAAGGCGTTCCCGGACGTCGAACAGATCCGCGTGGATCTGCACTTTGCTACGTCGGCTAGTGCGGTGCCGGCCGCGCAGCGCCACGCCCTGTATCCCCCGGCGCCGGCGTATTTCGAGTTTGCCTGCCCCTTTGGGGATTGCGACGGCAGCTTTGACCTCAATGGCATTGCTTCGCCGCTGCTGAAGAAGGCCGATCCGCAGGCCGACGGAACCATCCAGTGTTCCGGCTCGCGCACCCGCAGCGGAATGCCGCGGCAACCCTGCAGCCTGCGCGCTGATTACCGGATTACGGCGCAGTACCAGGCGAGATCTGCCCAGAAGGGCTGAAAGTGCCGCCAAACCGGCGTTGATTTAGACTCCCAGCCCACCACCGTGCGGCCAGGGAGCCCTGCATGACCAAGCTGACCTGCGGCCTGATCCAGATGGCCCTGAAGGGCGACACCTCGATGGCGCCGGATCGCATCCGGGACCTGATGATCGAGGCCCACATTCCCTTCATCGAAAAGGCTGGCGCCAAGGGCGTGCAGGTGCTGTGCTTCCAGGAAATCTTCACCCAGCCGTATTTCTGCCCCGGCCAGGACCGCAAGTGGTACGCGGCCGCGGAGCGCATTCCCGATGGGCATACGACCCGGCTGATGCAGGAATACGCGCGCAGGCACAACATGGTGATCGTCGCGTCGCTCTATGAAGAGGCGATGCCGGGTGTTTACTACAACACCGCGGCAGTCATCGACGCCGATGGCAAGTTCCTCGGCAAGTACCGCAAGACGCACATCCCGCAGGTCGATCCCGGGTTCTACGAGAAGTTCTTCTTCAAGCCGGGCGATCTGGGTTATCCGGTGTTCGATACGGCGTACGTGAAGCTCAGCGTGTACATCTGTTACGACCGTCATTTCCCGGAGGGCTGGCGCGCGCTCGCGCTGAACGGGGCCGAATACATCGTCAACCCTTCCGCGACCGTCGCGGGTCTCAGCAAGTATCTGTGGGAACTGGAACAGCCGGCTGCGGCCGCTGCCAACGGCATCTTTATCGGTGCAATCAACCGCATCGGCAGGGAAGAACCCTGGGCCGACAAGATGGGCGAATTCTACGGTTCGAGCTATATCGTCAATCCGCGCGGCAAGATCGAGGCGCAGGCGAGCTGCGACCAGGACGAGTTGCTGGTTCACACCATCGACCTCGACATGATCCGCGAGGTTCGCAACACCTGGCAGTTCTTCCGCGACCGGCGGCCGGAGACTTACGGAGCGCTGGTCTGATCGAATGGCGGAGTTGAAAACCGCGAGCTACGTCGTCAAGGTCGGCGACGCCTATGAACTGGACGCCGGGACCGACGTCACCGGCAGCCCGCGCTACAACGCCGACATCGCGCCCACCCGGGTCAGTCAACGCAACTGGAACCAGTGGCACATCGCAGCGCTATGGGTCGGCATGTCGATCTGCGTGCCGACCTACACGCTGGGTGGGGTGCTGACGGCTTATTTCGGGCTGTCAGTCAGCGAAGCTCTGTGGACCATCCTGCTCGCCAATGTCGTCATCCTGCTTCCACTGACCCTGAATGCCTTCCCGGGCACCAAGTACGGCATCCCGTTCCCGGTCATGCTGCGCTCGTCGTTCGGCATCATCGGTTCCAATGTGCCGGCC
>JANPCY010000107.1:0-4089 GCA_031431175.1 Steroidobacteraceae bacterium
CGTCGAACCGTCCCGGGCGCGAGCGCGCGCCATCAGAGTGAACGCGCCCGCTTGCGCCGGCTTGAGCGAAAATCGCCACTGCCGCCAGGAGTAGCGTCCGAGCTCACGGCCGAGTCTGGCCTCGCGCCAGCTGGCGCCGCCATCAAGCGAGACCTCGACATTGCTGATGCCGGAGCCGCCGTCCCAGGCGATCCCGAGCAACTCGCTGCGCCTGTTGACCGGCAGCGTTGCGCCGGGTGCCGGATCGACCAACAGCGAGTTGACGCGAATTGAAGTGATCGGCGAATTCTGCTCGGCGTCCTGTGATTCAAAGCCGCTGGGGCCGAACAGGCCCTTCGGCACGCGATAGGCCGTCTTCATCCAGAATCCATCGAATGACTTGTCGAGTACGCTCAGTTCCGTGAGCGCCTTGACCCAGTAGGTCGCGGTCCAGCCCGGCACCACCAGCCGCGCCGGAAAGCCGTTCCAGCGCGGCAGCGGCTCGCCGTTCATCTCGAAGGCGATCAGCGTGTCGGTGTCGAGCGCCTTCCACATCGGCAGACTCTTCACGAAGTCGGGGCCGCTCAGTGTGGGCGAGTCGGCGCCGTCGGCTCTCACCTCGAGTGCGCCGGCGGCGAGGCCAGCATCCTCGAGAACGTCCTTCAGGCGCACACCGCGCCACACCGCGTTGCCCATCGCGCCGTAACCCCACTGCACACCCGGAACATGCGGGGCGAACAGGCCGCGACGATTGCCTGAACACTGGTTGACGGCGGCAACCTCGTGCATCTTGAACTTGCGCAGCAGCTCGGCGTGCGTGAACTCGCGCGGCGTGATCGCCGCCGGACCGGCAACGCGCAGGCGCCATTCGATGAGCGCCACGTCAGGCACGCTCATGTGCCAGCGCACATAGAATGCGTCGGTGGGTGTGACGGCGTGGTGGAAGAGGGCGACGGGCGTTTCGTAATTCGGAGGCCGAAAGCTTCGCTTGATAAGCGGCCGCTTGCCGGGCAACGCATCCATGATCGCGGAGGCGATCGCCCCCGCCGGCAGGTCCTCGTTCGGCACCGCGACCAGACGGCTCGGCAGCAGAAGGCTGGCCCCGAGCGCACTCGAAGAGTCGCGCAAGAATCGTCGCCTGTCCATACCAGCCATTCTCTCGAGGCTGCCAATTGTCAACAAACCGGCCTCATGCGGGGGTTTCTGTTACTGCCCGTGGGCCGAGCACGGACCCCGGCACCGGCTATTTCAATTTGAGCTCGATCAATTCGATGCTGCCCATTGTCTTGCGCATCGGGGCCCGCTCGGCGCCTTCCTTCTCAAATTGCCTGCGGTCCTTCGCCATCGCCTCGTTGATCTTCTTTTCGGTGGCGAGGCCTTCGGCGATCGTCTGGAAATCCTTGTTTATCGTCACCAGGTACAGGTCCGGCTCTCCGTCCCTCGCCTGGGTATTGGCAAGAACGTAATAGCCGACCTCGTTGCCGTACATGGCGTTCAGTTTCCTGAACTTGACCCACTCGTCGGCGAGCCAGGTCATGTAGTTCTCGAATTGCCCGTCCAGCACGTCGATATCGGAGACATACCAGACATTGCCGGGCTCATAGCGCGATTCGTCTGCGGCAGCGGGTGCGGTAAGCCCAACCATGAGAGCTGCGGCGACGAATGCGCCGGTTAGTTTACGAATCATCGTAGTTCCCCTTGTTGTGACGTCGATCAGAAAAATGAGACAAGAAGATGCTAGCACGGTGCGCCGTCGAGCTGATTGCAGCGGGCCCTTCAGCAGCCATGACGTGGCTGTGATACAAAGGTGCCGGCGTTTCGCCTAAACTGTCTCCCGGCCATGCCTGACCAAGCCGAGCCCGCCATTGCGCAAGGAACGATCTCCGAAGCGCCGTTGCGCCAGTTGATCGCACCTTTTGCCCGGGCCGACGATGATCGCGCCTGGTTTCAGTTCGCGACCACGGGCCTGCTGTTCATCGCGGGTTGGGGCGTTATGGTCCTCGGCGTGCAGCTGGCCTGGAACTACGGCTTCGTGCTGCTGCTGGCGCTGCCGGTTGCCGGGTTGTACGTGCGACTGTTCATCCTTCAGCATGACTGTGGTCATGGCTCGTTCTTCAGCAACCAGCGCCTGAACGATGCCATCGGGCGCGTGCTCGGCGTCGTGACGCTGATGCCGTACTCCTATTGGCGCCGCACCCATGCCATCCACCATGCGACGTCGGGCAACCTGGACCGCCGCGGGGTCGGGGACATTGTCACTTTGAGCGTGAACGAGTACACCGCGGCACCCTGGTGGCGGCGCCTGTCCTATCGCTTCTACCGCAGCATGCCCGTGCTGCTGGGCATCGGCCCGCTGTACCAGTTCGTGCTCAAGCATCGACTGCCGCTCGACCTGCCGCGCACGTTCCGGAAGGAATGGGCCAGCATCTGGCTCAACAACGTCGTGCTCGCGTTGGTCATCTGCGGGCTCGCGCTGGCGCTGGGCTGGCGCACGGTGTTGCTCGTGCAGCTGCCGGTGTTGCTGCTGGCGGGAGCAGCCGGCGTCTGGCTCTTCTATGTGCAGCACCAGTTCGAGAGCACCTACTGGGCCAGGAGTGATGTCTGGAATGTCGAGCGCTCGGCCGTCGAGGGCAGCTCCTACTACGATCTGCCGGCGGTCCTGCGCTGGTTCAGTGGCAATATCGGCTACCACCACCTGCATCACTTGGCGACCCGGGTGCCGAACTACCGGCTGCGCGAGTGCTTTGACTCACACCCGCGCCTGCAGCGGGCACCGCGCCTGACACTCTGGACCAGCCTGCGCTCGTCGCGGCTCCGTCTCTGGGACGCACAGGCCCAGCGCCTGGTCCCGTTTTCGGCGGTCGTAGCAACGCGCAACTGATCGCTTCGGCGCTTCACCGAAACGCCGGCGACTCGATTGGTCCGAAGGGTCGCACAGCCCGGCGAAGCGCAATACATAATGGAAAATTCTGAGCACGAGATCGCCGATTCTTCTCACATGGAAGAACCGATCCGCGCCGAGCTCTTTGGCGTCGAACGCCTGGAGCAACACGCCGAGAGCCTTGCGGCTGCCGATCGCGTTACCAGGAATCCCACCCGTGGGCGCGACCTGCTTCCGAGGGTTCGTGATAACGGGCGCAATCTTCTCAATGCTTATCACAGCATTGTCGAGGCGGTCGGCGAGAAACGCGACATCACGCTGGCCGAAGAATGGGTGCTCGACAACTTCCACGTCGTCGACGAACAGGTCCGGGAGATACGGGACCACCTGCCGAGAAGTTATTACCGCCGGTTGCCAAAAATTGCTGCGGGCCACCTCGCGGGTTGCCCGCGTGTCTATGGCATCGCCTGGGCCTACGTGGCCCACACCGACACCCGCTTCGAAGTGGAAACGCTCGCTCGTTTTATCCGGGCGTACCAGCGCGTCCAGCCTCTCGGCATCGGTGAAATCTGGGCCGTGCCCATCCATCTGCGCGTGGCGCTGGTGGAAAACCTGCGGCGCTTATCGGACCAGGTGAATCGTGCCCGTCGTGCGCGGGCCGGGGCCGACGAACTGGCGGACCGCCTTCTGGGACTGAGCGGTCGGCCGACGGAGAACACCGAGGATGTGCTTCAACGGCTGGACGACACTCCCTTGGCGGGCGCATTCGCAGTGCAACTGATCCAGCGCCTCCGGGACCAGGACGAGTCGATCACGCCAGCCCTAGTCTGGCTCAACAAAAAGCTGATTGCCCAGGGGACGTCGCCCGGCGAGGTCGTTGTCAGGGAGCACCATTCCCAGGGCGCGGCGAATGCGACCGTCCGGAACATCATCACCAGCATGCGCTGGATGTCGTCGATCGACTGGCTCGAATTCTTCGAGAGCGTCAGCCTGGTCGATGAAGAGTTACGCGCCAGCCCCGGGTATGAGGCCATGGATTTCGCGACGCGGGATGAGTATCGCAGGCAGATCGAAATCCTGTCTCGTGGATCGGGCCGATCGGAAGTTAAGGTAGCAAGGGAGGCTGTGCGGCTCGCGCAAGAGGCGGTCGAGGAGCGGCTGCGTTCATCTGCTGCCGGTACGGACATCGATTCCTCTGGAATCGTGCCTAGGCTTTTCGGCGGCCCGGA
>JANPCY010000108.1:0-2132 GCA_031431175.1 Steroidobacteraceae bacterium
CTACGCGCACTCCACCGTGGTCGTGAAGATCGCGAGCCGCTCCGCCACCTCGGCTTCGACCATCGTGGTGCCGAATTCGCTGGGCCCGGCGGAACTCCTGATGCACTACGGCACCGAGCAGCAGAAGAATCACCTGTTGCCACGCCTGGCGCGCGGCGATGAAATTCCCTGCTTCGGCCTGACCGGCCCACGCGTAGGCTCCGATGCCGGTTCCATCCCGGACACAGGCGTCGTCTGCAAGGGCATGTACCAGGGCCGTGAAGTGCTGGGCCTCCGCCTGAATTTCGCGAAGCGCTACATCACGCTGGCGCCGATCGCGACGATCATCGGCCTCGCCTTCCGCCTGTTCGATCCCGACAAGCTGCTGGCCGGCGACAAGAGCGACCGCGGAATCACCGTGGCGCTGGTGCCGCGCAACACGCCAGGCGTCACGATCGGGCGGCGGCATTTTCCGCTCAACAATCCCTTCCAGAACGGCCCGATTTACGGCAAGGATGTGTTCGTGCCGATTGATGCCATCATCGGCGGGCCAAAGATGTCCGGACAGGGCTGGCGCATGCTGGTCGAGCAGCTCTCGGTCGGGCGCTGTATTTCGTTGCCCTCCATCGCGACCGGCGGCGCCAAGGGCGCCGTGTACTCCACCGGCGCCTATGCCCGCATCCGGCGTCAATTCAACATGCCCATCGGCCGCTTCGAGGGCGTCGAGGCAGTGATCGCGCGCATGGCGGCTCGCACCTACATCATGGATGCGGCGCGTTCGGTGACGACCGGCGCAATCGACGGCGGCGAGAAGCCCTCCGTGCCCGCCGGCATCCTGAAGTATCACATCACCGAATTCGGGCGAATGATCGCGGACGACGCGATGGACGTGCAGGGCGGCAAGGGCATCATGCTCGGCCCCAAGAACTACCTCGGGCGTGGCTATCAGGCCGTGCCGGTCAGCATCACGGTCGAGGGCGCCAACATACTGACGCGCAGCCTGATCATCTTCGGCCAGGGGGCCGTGCGCTGCCATCCCTGGGTACTCAAGGAGATGAATGCCGCGCAGGATCCGGATCACGCACGCAGCGTGCGCGAATTCGACCGCGCGCTCTTCGGCCACATCGGCTTCACGATTTCGAATGCGGTGCGCTCGTTTTTTACCGCGATCACGCTCTCGCGCATCGTCAAGGCACCGATCAAGGGCCCGACCACGCGCTACTTCGAGCACATCAACCACTTCAGCGCCTCATTTGCCTTCGCAACCGATGTCGCGATGCTGTCGCTCGGTGGGTATCTCAAGAAGAAGGAGAGCCTGTCCGCGCGGCTCGGCGACGTGCTGTCCTCGATGTACCTGGCCTCGATGGTGCTCAAGCATTACGAAAACCAGGGCCGGCCTCCGGCCGATCTGCCACTGGTCGAATACGCCTGCCGCCTGCTGCTCTACCAGGCGCAGGAACAGCTGCACAGCTTCCTGCGTAATTTCCCGATCCGCTGGCTGGCGGGCCTGATGCGGGTGTTTATTTTCCCGCGCGGCCTGACCTATTTCGCGCCGAGCGACCGGCTCAATCCGCAGATCGCACAGCTGGTGATGAACCCCGGCGAAGCACGCGAACGGCTTTGCCAATACGTCTATCGCACGCTCGAGCCAACGAATCATCTTGGCCTCGTGCAGCATGCGATGGAACTCGCGATCGCGGCTGAACCGATCGAGAAGCGGATACGCGTCGAGGGCGTCAAGACCGGCCGCTTGACGGCACTCGACCTGCCGGGACAGATTCGTGAGGCACAGGCCGCCGGCATCATCAGCGAGGCCGAGGCTGCGCAGTTACGCGAGTACGACCGCAAGGTCATGGACATCATCAATGTGGATGATTTCGACGCGCGCGAACTGGTCGCGGGCTCGACCTATGAGATCCAGCTCGACGGCGGCAGCGCGCAGGTGGCCTGACCTTCTGCGCGACCGGGTACCCGATCACAATTACCGGCCTCGTCAGCACTCGGCAGCATTGACTGCCACGACAAGCTGCACCCGGGCATTGTTCACCAGTGGCGCCAGAGTCGGCATGCGGGTGTCGACGTCGGTTGCGAGACCTGCCACGGCAAGAACCATTCGCAGATCTTTCGCGACAATGGCGCCGTGTCCCCACGCG
>JANPCY010000109.1:0-1749 GCA_031431175.1 Steroidobacteraceae bacterium
CCGGACGATGACTGTCACCGAGGACGGGCCGAGCGTGCAGCAGGCCACGCGGGAGGACAAACGCGTCACGCCGATCGGCCGGCTGCTGCGCCGGTATTCGATCGACGAGCTTCCGCAGTTCTTCAATGTGTTGCGTGGCACGATGAGCCTGGTCGGCCCGCGGCCGCATGCAGTGGCGCATAATGAAGAATACCGGCGCTTGATCAAGGGCTACATGGTGCGTCACAAGGTGCTACCGGGAATCACCGGGCTTGCCCAGGTGAATGGCTGTCGCGGCGAGACCAGCCGCCTCGACGACATGCAGCGCCGGATCGAATACGACCTAGATTACCTTCGGCACTGGTCGCCGACACTGGACCTCAAAATTCTCGTTCAGACGGCGCTCCAGCTTTTCACCGACCGCAAGGCCTATTGATGCGGCTGCGCCAGCGGGCGTTTCGCGGCGTTGCGACGTGGCGCCGCCGCCTGCTCGGCATCCCCCAGCCCGGGTCCGTTGATTTCGGCGACCTGCGCCGCGTGGCGCCCATCGGCCGTGAATTCGGCATCGACCGGCCACTACCCGGCGAGGACCGCGGCCTGCCGGTCGACCGGCACTACATTGAGCGTTTTCTGGCAGCCCAGGCTGCCGACATTCGCGGCCGCGTGCTCGAGATCGGCGACGACGCCTATACGCGCCGCTTTGGCGGCGATCGGGTGACACGGCGCGACATCCTGAACATTACCGCGGACAATCCGCAGGCGACCATCGTGGCGGATCTGGCGGATGCGCCGCAGATCGGCGATGCACTTTTTGATTGCGTGATCCTGACCCAGACCCTGCACCTGATCTACGACGCACCGAGCGCCGTGCGCACACTTCATCGCATCCTGAAGCCAGGCGGGGTGTTGTTGATGACGGTGCCCGGCATTTCACAGGTTCCGACCGGGTCGGTCTGGGGCCACACCTGGTACTGGTCGTTCACAGCCTTGTCGGTCCAGCGGATGCTCAGCGAGGTATTTGGCGTGCGCGACGTCACCGTCGATAGCGATGGCAACATCCTTTCTGTCACGGCGTTCCTGCACGGTCTGGCAGCGCAGGAACTTGTTGCTGAGGAGCTGGAGTTCTGCGATCCGGACTACCCGCTGATCATTGCGGCCCGCGCGATACGTGCCGATTGACTCGTAATGCTGGCGACCACCCACAGGCTGCTGCGCAACGTCAAGAGCTTTGCCTGGCGCAAGCTACGCCGCAGGTCGGTGCCGCATGCGCTGGTGTTGATGTATCACCGTGTCGCGACGCCGGTCGAGGATCCCTGGAGCCTGTGCGTCAAGCCTGATCGATTCGACGACCAGATTCGTGCTTTGCGGCGCATTGCCGACATCGTGCCGCTCGAGCAATTGCCGGCCACAATGCGTGCGGGAAGCCGCTCACGGCCTGTGCTGGCCATCAGCTTCGACGACGGCTACCTTGATAACCTGACCGCGGCCAAGCCGGTGCTGGAACGGCACCAGGCGCCGGCTACGGTGTTCCTGGCAACCGGCTGCATCGAGCGCGGTGAGCCCTACTGGTGGGACATCCTGACTGACGTCGTCCTCCGTACTGATGGGCTGCCAGGAAGGCTGCGCCTGGAGCGCGACGCCGGGGCTTTCGACTGGCAGGACGAGACGCTCGCGAAATCGCCGGTCCTTGGCCACCCGGGCCGGAGGCGCCTGCATGCTGCGCTCTGGCGATGGCTGGCCGCGCTGCAGGATGGCGATCGACGCGGCGAC
>JANPCY010000110.1:0-8020 GCA_031431175.1 Steroidobacteraceae bacterium
GACCCGCCGGGCTGCGCGCCGATTTTCGCCAGCCTGACCCGGGGGACCTCACTCGCCCACCGTCGGTCCATGGCGATCCGCTCGTCGATCATCGCCTGGGGCGTGCTGATGTTCTTCGCCTTGCTCGGCAAGCCGATGCTCCATGCGCTGGGCATCAGCCTGGCCAGCTTCCGCATCGCCGGCGGCGTGATGCTGTTCCTGATTGCGCTCGAAATGGTATTCGCGCGCGAGTCCGGCACGCGCGTGACCTCCGAGGAGAAGAACGAGAGCAGGAAACGCACTGACATCTCGGTATTCCCGCTGGCATTTCCGTTTATCGCGGGACCCGGCGCGATCGCGATCGTGCTGCTGACATTCGGCGCGTCGCGGGATGACGTGCTGCTTTCGTTCGGATTGTTCGGTGTCGTCGTGCTGGTGCTCGCGATCACCTATGCACTCATGCGCTTGACCCCGACCGTCATGCGGGTCATGGGTGTCACGGGCGCGCATGTCGTCAGCCGGCTCGCGGGCGTCGTGCTCGCGGCACTCGCGGTGCAATTCATCATCGACGGGCTCGGCGGCGCATTCGGCGGTATCTAGCTGCGGCGGGCAAGTCTGGCCAGTCGCACCAGATGATCACGGTAATGTTCCACACCCACCGACGGCAATTCGCTGCCACCGAAAATGCCTGCTGTCGCCAGCCGGCGCGCTGCAGCGTTCGTCGAGCACACGAATGGCAGTGGTGAGAGTCACCATGTGGCCCAGGGCACCAAAGCGGATAAGGAGCGGGCGTTGGCCCATGAAACGGAAGGAATGCAGGGATTTGAAACAAGCGGCATATCAAATGCTCGCGCCGCTGTGCGGTATCAAAAGTGTTGATTAAAGAATCGTAGCTTGTATTGTCATTGCCGGACCTGATGGCCCGCAAGCCAGATCAGGACCTGATAATGAATGTACATGGCATGACAAATAGCTCCGTTCCAACAAAATTCCCCCTGACCCTGCTGGTCATGACCTTCAATGAAGAGGGTGCAATTGGCCGTTGTCTCGACAGCGTGCCGTTTGCAGCGGAGAAAATTGTCATTGATTCGGGCAGTACCGATCGCACGGCGGCGATTGCACGGGCGCATGGTGCGCGGGTGATTCATCAGGACTGGCTGGGGTTTGGTGCGCAGCGCATCTTTGCGACGACGCAGGCGAGTCACGACTGGATCCTGTTTCTGGATGCGGATGAATGGCTGAGTGACGAGTTGCGGGTTGAGTTCGTTACGCGTCTGCCGCAGTTGCTGCAATCCTGTGTGGCTGCTGCGATGCTGTGGCGCTCAACGCTGTTTTTTGGCGCACCAATGCGCTGGTACCGGCCATTGGCGAAGCAGCGTGTACATCGTTTGTATCATCGCGGCCGTGCGCGCTGGACGGACACGCGGGTGCATGAGGCGATGCTGACCGATGGTAAGGTCATCGTCATGCGCGGTGTGCTGCATGAAGAGGGCGTGAGCACGCTGCTGCAGCGCCAGCTCAAGGATCTGGTGTATGCCGAGCTGAAAGCGCGCGACTGGCTGGAGCGCGGCAAGCACAAGCCACTGTGGCAGATGCCGTTCGCGTGGCTGTTCACCTTTCTCAAGGACTATTTCCTGCGGTTGGGATTCATGGATGGCTGGCGCGGCTTTATCGCCGCGTACATGGCGGCCAATTACGCGGCTTACAAGCGGCTGCGTTACTGGGAGGCGCGGCACCATCCGGCTTCGGTTAGCGGTGTGGATGAAGCCATGCAAGCAGTGAAGAGCGCCAGTCTGAGGGCACGGATCAACCTGCAGGATCAGCCCTGATGCGGCGCATTCTGATCCGCTTGCCCAACTGGCTGGGTGACATGGCGATGAGCACGGCATTCGTACGTGCCGTCGCGGCGCGCTGGCCAGAGGCGGAGCTTGATCTCATCGCCAGGCAGGGCATTGAGGTGTTGCTGGATTTCTTTCCGCCGCATCGTCAGCGTCATGTGTATTCGAAGGCGACGCATCCGGGCTTGCGGGGCGTGTGGCGTTTCGGGCGCGCGCTGTCACATCAGTCTTACGATGCGTATTTCACACTGCCGGATTCGTTTTCTACTGCGGTGATGGGTTTTGCCAGTGGCGCTACGCAGCGCATCGGGTATCGCGACGAAATGCGCTCATTGCTGATGACGCGCACCTATCCGAAACGCAGCGGCCTGCATCGGGTTGAGGAGTACGTGGATCTGCTGCGGCAATTCACCAGCGAGCCGCTGGCCATTCCGTCAGTGACACTGGGCAATGCGCTGACGGCGCAGCAGGCGCGTGAAAACCTCATCGTCATCAACATCAATTCCAAGGCCGTGTCGCGACGTCTGCCGGTGACCAAGGCCATTGCCATCATCGATGCCGTGCGTGCCGCGACTACTGCAGAGATCATGCTGATCGGCGCGCCCATGGAAGTGCCGCATGTGCAAAGCGTGATGCAAGGCTTGCGTACCCGTGAAGGCATCAGCAGCCGCGCAGGGCAGACCAGTTTGCGTGATCTCATCGAACTGTCGGCGCGTGCCAGGGTTTTTCTCACCACCGACAGTGGTCCGGCGCATGTGGCCAATGCCGCTGGGACGCACACCATCGTGCTGTTCGGTGCCGGCAATGAGCGCAACACCGCGCCATATAACGCGGGCAATCGCCAGATCATCCGCTTGGGGCAATTGCCCTGCGAGCCTTGCCTGAAGAATCACTGCAGGCTGTACGGCGTGCCAAAGTGCCTTACCGAACTGGGTGAGGCGACCATTGTGGCCGCAGTCACCAAGGCGCTTAGCTCAGGCGCCTGAACACCCGCGCGGCCGCTGCAATGGTGGCAGCAATATCCGCATCGCTGTGCGCCACCGATACAAAGCCCGCCTCGAATGCCGAGGGCGCGAGGTACACGCCTTCCTCCAGCATGCTCATCATCGACGGGCTGAGTTAAAAGGGGACGCAACCCTTTATCCAAAGGAAGAGTCCCTCTTTTTTCTTTTTGCTACTTGGTAAAGGGTTGCGTCCCCTTTACCTGCGCCGGTATCAGAACTCCTGCGAGAACCTGATGCCGATGGTCCGCGGCCGGACGCGTACGCCATAGCTCTGATAACCGCATACAGTCTGGGAGCACTCGGAGGTCTTGATCAGCGGATCGTTCTCATCCGTGGCATTCTCGATATACAGTTCCACTGCGTACTTGTCGTTCTGAATGCCTGCGCTGAGATCAAGGACCGTACTCGACGGGATATCCCCTGTGATTCTGTTTTCTGTCCGGTCCAGGAAGGACGAGCTGTCGCCTGAGTAGACCAACGCGCCCTGCCAATGCGCGTCGAATTCGCCCAAAGCAAAGCCGTAGCGGGCAATGACGTTGTACTTCAAATGCGGGGTCAGAGGCAACCCGGTCCCCGCCGGTGCGAAGACCTGAAGTTCTTCTCCTTCAGGGTCAAAGGCAGTGAAAGTGCTCTTCAACTCGGAATCATAATATGCCGCCGACGCACTCAGCCTGAGCTGGTCGGTAGGCAGCCAGAGCATTTGCATTTCCGTTCCAGTGACTTCGGCCTTAGGGCCAT
Organism: Steroidobacteraceae bacterium; assembly: GCA_031431175.1. Lineage (GTDB taxonomy): Bacteria > Pseudomonadota > Gammaproteobacteria > Steroidobacterales > Steroidobacteraceae > SCUD01. The sequence continues at coordinate 3,560 of JANPCY010000110.1, forward strand.
TGGCAACCTGCGTGATGCCGTTCAGGCCCGCGAAAGAGAGCTGGACATTGTCCCATTCCTGGAAAAACACCGCGCCGTTGAACTGCAGGCGGTTATCCAGCCATTCGGTTTTCCATCCGACCTCCCAATTGGTCAGGAAGTCCGATACATAAGGGGCGACGAACGGATTTCGGTTGATGCCGCCGGGACGGTAGCCTTCCGACCACGTCGCATAAACCATGGCGTTGTCGGTAGCCTTCCAGCTCAGATTCACGCGACCGATGTGGTCGGTTTCAGACGTTATCCTGTCATAGTTCTTGCATGGGGTGTCCTTCCATTGCGCCTGCGAGGGGCAACGCCACTCGCCGTTGCTGGACCACCAGAAGCCGTCCGGCGAGTACGCGCCTTCACCGCCATTGGCTATGGCGCCCGGTTCGGTTGAGTCGGGATCAAGAGTACAAACGACGCCCTCGTCAGTATAGTCAGTATCAAAACCCGGGGCACAGGGCCTGTTGAAGCCCAGTCCGAAGCCGAAGAATCCCGCAATTGTATTTTCGGTCTTGAAAAAGCGCGCGCCGAGGGTCAGTTCGAGCTGGTCCGTGAAGTCGAAGGCAATCTGACCGAACACGGCCTGGTCCTCGTCGTTTCGGTAAGCGCGGTTCAAGTACACGACGCCCGGATACTGGGTTTCGCTGGGCTCGAAATGGTTCAACAGCATGACGTCCGCCAGACCGTCTACAGTGAAACGCTCATCGAAGTCGTGGAACTGTTCCTGCCAGAATAATCCGAGCAGGCCGCGTACGCGGTTATCCTGCGGCGAGCTGATCCTCAATTCGTGGCTTTTCTTCGTGTAGTGGTCATCCTTGACGAAATAATGTCCCGCAAAAGGGTCGCCATTATTGGCATCAAAGAGGTCGGCAAAATATGAGCCGTACGTGTCGGATTCGTCATAGAAATAGGAATAATCCGAATAGTCGAACGATCCGTCGGTATCACGATTGAGGTAGTTACCCGCGTAAGTAACGTCGAAGTTGCCGATTTTTCCTTCGATCGTCAGCCCGGCCTGGTACCACTTGTCATTGCTCAATTCGTTCTGAAAATGAACGACGTTGCCGTCACCGGCAACGAAGGGGCAACCCTTCTCGCAATTGCTGATATCGTCGCCCCAGAATCCCTCACTCTCGGCCTTCTGATACTGGACGGCAGGCGTCACGGTCCAGTTGTCGTTCAGATTGATGCGCAGCGCGGCGCGGCCACCAACTACATCGACGGTGTTGTAATTGTCCTCGGCACGGTCTGCGTTGTTGAGTGTTGCGTCATCCGTGGGGTCATCGGGGGTGCCGTGATTTAAGGTGCGGCTACCCTCCAGATTGTCGATCCAACCCGCGTCGGAGCGTGCCCAGCCCACCAGCCGAACGGCCGCTTGGTCGCCGATCGGCAGGTTCACAAATCCCTCGGCCAAATAACCGGTGTCATCGTGGTCGACGATGTTGCCTTCCAGCGAATAGCCTGCGGCAAATCCCGAAGGATCCGGCTTGTTGGTGATGATGCGAATGGTACCAGCCTGCGAACTGGCGCCGTACAGGGTGCCCTGCGGCCCTGCCAGCGCTTCCACGCGCGCGATATCGTACAGGTGGATATCGAGATTGCCCTGGATCGTCGTGATCGGCTGCTCATCCAGATACATGCCGACGCTGGGCTGCGAAGTGGTCGCCTGACCATCGGCGCCGCTCGCAATGCCGCGCATGTAAACCAGCGTGGCACCGGAGCCAGAGCCCAGAGAGCCGCCGGTATTCGGACCCATGGTCACGCTGGGCAGCAGTTTCACGTAGTCCCTGAAGTGCTGTACGTTCAGCTCTTCCAAGGCCTTATTGTTCAGTGTCGCAATACTGATCGGAACATCCTGGAGATTTTCCGTGCGCTTTTGTGCGGTAACCACGACCTCTTCGATCACCGTCACCTGTTGCGCCAGCACCGCCGGGCTGCCTAGCGCCAGCAGGACCGCTGTCGCCACCGGGGTTCGCGTAAAGCAGCGTGGCAAGCTCTTGGGTTGGGAAACCGCCATTGTCTTCTCCAGTTTTTTGCCGAGGCGGGCCAAGACTACGTCCAAAACCAGTCCATCGTAAAGCAACAAGTTCGCGCTGTTGCGTCGTCGCAACACTGATGCTCCGGCAGATTACCCCTTAGGAACAGGGGCTAGAACCGGGGAACTGCCGGATAGGTATCCAGCACGGTACCGAGTGCCACCTTGAGGGGATCGAGCCACTCTTCGTAGTGCCGCCACTGATCGACCCCGTCGCGGTAGATGGGTTGACGGACCTGCTCGGAACTGGCGGTGCGCACCGCACGCTCGTTTTCGAAGAAGCGAAGGCAGCCCGGCTCAAACGGAAGGCCGCAGTACGCGAGCACGTTCCGAACCTCCGCTTCCGTGTCCTCGACCGTTCGCTCATAGATGACACGGTGGATGCGTCCCGGCAACACCTCATCGAAGTGCGCCATCAGTTCCACGTAGTCGTGATAGAAACGACCCATGTCCGGGAGACCGTAACTGAAACGCTGCCCACGTGCGTAGCACTGCTTGAAATTGGAAAAACAACAGGCCAAGGGGTGGCGGCGCGCATCGATGACCTTTGCATTCGGCAGCACCAGCTGAATCATCCCGATGTGCAGAAAATTGTTGGGCATCTTGTCTATGAAAAACGGGCGATCGGTCTTGCGGCGAATACGGGTGCGCTCGATGTACCGCTGTCCCAGCTCGCGCAATGCCGTGGCGCTCATCGAGGCCAGCACCTCGCTGTACGCTGCGATCTCATCCGAGTCGGCTTGCTCACGCAGATCCTTCGCCATGCCAATGATCTCGGGCAGCTCCATGGTTCCTTCCACTGCCGAATGACTGGACAGAATCTGCTCGAGGAGCGTTGAACCGGAGCGCGGCATGCCGACGATAAAAATCGGATCGGGCGCATCACAACCGGATCCAGCGCGCTCGCTGAAAAAATTACGCGTGAGGTTCAACTTCAGGCGCTTGACCCGGGCCGAGTTGAGGTCGGCATCGTATCGTTGACTGGCGCGCCGCAGCGCATTGCCCTTCGCATAATGCTCAAAGGACTGCGCGTAATCGCCGGCGTCCTCGCACGCCTTTCCCAGTGCAAAATGGATATGCAGGCGATTCACGTCATCGAGCTCGGTACGGGCGAGTCGCGCGTGCATTGCCGACAGTTCAGTTTCCCTGAAACGGAATGTCTTGAGATTGGCAAGACTCCAGTAGGCTTCGCCAAAATCGGGAGCAAGGGCGATGCTCTGGCGATAAGCGTCGATGCCCTCATCCTGGCGGCCCGCCGTTTTCAACACGTGGCCGTAGCTCAGCCAGACCTTGGCATTGGCCGGGTATTCCTCGAGCAATTCTGCGTAGATCTGGCTCGACCGTCCGTACTCGCCGATTCTGCTGATAATCACAGCGCATAGATTGCGATAGCTCGGGCTGCGGGGATCGATTGCCAGCAGGCGTTCGATTTCGGCCAGCGCTTCGGATAATTTGTTCTGGCGATGCAGCAGCACGGCGTAGTTGTAACGCGCGGCCGAGAATCCCGGTGCCAGCTCGAGGCAGCGCACCAGCAGCTTCTCGGCGTCTTCGTCGTGACCACAACGCACTGCGACCTCCGCCAGCATGCGTATCGCCGCTACATCGGTGGGCGCCTGCTTCAGGTGCGTCTTAAGCAGCCGCTCGGCCTTCGGAATCTCGTTCTTGATCATCGCGACGGCTGCCTGCTGCAACAGCGGATTCCGTGTCGAACATTGGATATGGTGGGCATAGGCCGCATCGCCGCCTTCCGGGTCGCCCGTGGCCATCAGGTGATCGGCAAGAAACCGCCACGCCTCGGTGTGTTCCGGTTTCAGGTCCACCGTTCTGCGCAAGGCCTGAATCGCCTCGTCACCACGACCAGCGGCGGCAAGCACCAGGCCGTGCTCAAAGTGTGCGGCGGCCCACCTGCCTTGCGCCCGCAACAACGGCTCGAGCACCGCAAGCGCGGCTACCGGATTGCCCGAGCGGCGGCGCGCGGTGGCCAGCAACAAGACGGCAGGAGGGTGATTCGGGACCGCATTCAGGATCTCGAGCGCCTGTTCGGCGGCGAGTGCCGGATCTGCATCGAGCAGGCGCGTGGCGTGCGCCATGGCGACTTCCAGGGTCCCCGCCGGTTCGGAAGACGCACTCACGCCTTGAATCCCGCGGGCAGCGCCTTTCGCAGGCGGGCAACGCCGTCGTGGATATCCGGTACCGTGTAATGTGCAAAGCTGAGGCGCAGATAATTTTTCAGGCCGCCGGCCGTGGAACACGCCGTACCGGGCAGGAACCCGGTGCCGGCTTCGCGAGCGGCTGCCTGGAGATCCGCGGCATTGATATGGGCAGCCAGCTTGAGCCAGAAAAAATAACCACCCTGTGGTTTTTGCCAGGTCGCGATGCCGTCGAGATGAGTGTGCAGC
>JANPCY010000111.1:0-1532 GCA_031431175.1 Steroidobacteraceae bacterium
CTGGCGGTGCTGCGCCAGGCCGGCGCGACCCCGATCCGCTTTTTGCAGGCCCTGGTCCTGGCCTTGCGCATGGGACGCCGCGCGGCGCGCCCGTGGCCGCTGCACCTGGCCTACCTGGCCGAAGCGTGCCGCATGCTGCCGTGGCTGCGCCGCACCGGCGCGCGCCATCTGCACGCCCACTTCGGCACCAACTCGGCCGAAGTGGCGATGCTGGCCGGCGCGCTGGGCGGCCCCCCATACAGCTTTACCGTGCACGGGCCGGAGGAATTTGACCAGCCCGAGCCCTTGCACCTGGCCGAGAAGATCCGCCGCGCCGCCTTCGTCGTGGCGATCAGTTCCTTTGGCCGCAGCCAGCTGTACCGCTGGATCGGCCACCGCGACTGGCCCAAGGTGCAAGTGGTCCATTGCGGCATCGAGCCGGCCTTCCACGCCGGCGCGGCGGCGCCGCCACCGGCCGCTGCACGCATCGTCTGCGTCGGCCGCCCGCCGTAGGCCCATTCGCAAAGTCCTTCATAGATCGCATACGCCTCGCGCAGGTTGTAGCCGGCATCGCGCAATCGCTGTTCTTCTTCCGGTTGCGTGTAGAACGAACATTCAAGCAGGATTCCGGGCACTTCGCACGCCCGCAGCACGCCAAACCCGCCGGCGTACATGAGTTGATCGCTCAGGAGCGGCGAGGTTTTGGCGACGTCGGTGCGCATGGCGGCGCCGAGGCGATGCGCGATGTATCGGCCGGCGTCGAGTGCGGCTTCGGCGTCATCCACCTGGCCGTGATACCAGACGCTGGTGTAGTTGGCGACCGGGTTGTTCACCGCGTTGTGGTGAATGCTGATGAACAGATCAGCGCCGGTTCCGCCGTCGGGCCGGACGGCGGTGTTTGCGATCTCCGCTCGCTCCTTCAAGCCGATCTGCATGTCCCTGTCGCGCGTAAGGATAACGTTGGCGCCGGCATCTTTGAGCAACCGTTGCAGCAGCAGCGCCACGCGCAGGTTGATGTCGTCCTCCCGCACGCCGGTGGGGCCGCGCTTGTACGTGGGGTCTTTCTCGATGCTATTACCGTCACTCATCCCGTGGCCGGGATCGAGGACGATGGTGACGTCCTTCAGGTGCTTCTCCGCGGGGTGTCGCGGGATGACGATCGGCGGGTACTCGGCCGACCATGCGGGGCGCTGGTCGATGAGCGCCATCGCATCATCAAGCAAGATTGGCTTCCAGGAAGGGTTGCTCGTGGGGTATCGCGCGGCGGACGCCTGCGGTCTAGCAGTCGATTTGCAGGCAACACTTGAGAAAGCAACCGTGGCACTCAGGACACAAAGGAGCAGAAATCGAAGGTAATCACGCAACACGGATGACTTGTTTCGGTTGCCTGCCGGCTGATCGTCAATTGCACTCATCGATCCTTCTCTCGTGATTTTCTGAAGCTCTGTGGTTCTGTCTCGTCTTTGCCACGTTTCCATTGCGATGACGAGCGTATTGGGCTCGCCGGAAGAACCCTCACGCCGCCCCTCTCCGACTCGACTGAACTCGCCGAA
>JANPCY010000112.1:0-3903 GCA_031431175.1 Steroidobacteraceae bacterium
CGCCGTGTAGATCCACCAGGTGCCGGTGAGAAAGAGGCCCGCACCCCAGGCGAAGCCCAGCCCCGCCGCCCGTCGCGGCGTCGCGTCGTCCCACAACAGGAAAAGGAATGCGGGACCCAGGACTGCGAGCGCGAAGATGCCCCAGGGTGCGAAGGAAAAAGTGGTTGCCGCACCCGCGAGTGCGGCGAGCCAGGGGCCGTAACGCTGGAGCCTCATTCAGGCCCCGCGCGTATCGCTGGCGCGCAGCGGCAGCGGTGCCGGCGAGGTCACTCGCAACTGGTCGATGCGGCGGCGGTCGGCGCGCAGCACCTTGAACTCGTGGCCATCCATCGTCACCGATTCACCGCGCCGCGGCAGGCGGCCGAACTGCTGCATCACGAGGCCGCCGATCGTGTCGTACTCTTCCTCGCTGAAGCGGGTCGTGAAGTAGTCGTTGAATTCCTGGATCCGCGTCAACGCCAGCACGACGAACTGCCGATCGCCCTCGCGGCGGATGGTCTGGTCCTCGTCGATGTCATATTCGTCGGCTATCTCGCCGACGATCTCCTCGATGACATCTTCGATGGTCACGAGCCCGGAAACGCCGCCATATTCGTCCACGACAATTGCCATGTGCTTGCGGCTCACGCGGAATTCCTTCAGTAGTACGTTGAGCCGCTTGCTTTCGGGCACGAATGCCGCCGGGCGGAGCACTTCCCTGATGTCGAACGTGCCTGTAGCCCCCTCCGCGTAATAGCGCAGCAGGTCCTTCGCGAGCAGGATGCCGACCACCTGATCGCGGTCGTCGCCGATGACTGGAAAGCGCGAGTGCCCCGATTCGATGATGGCCGGCAGCAGCTGGCCGGGCGCGGAATCGCGCTCCAGCACCACCATCTGCGAGCGCGGCACCATGATATCGCGCACCTGCAGGTCGGCGACGCCCAGCACACCCTCGATCATGGCGAGCGCATCGGCCCCGAGTACGCCGCGGCGCGCCATGGCGCGCAGCAGCTCGATCAGCTCGGCGCGATCGCCCGGCTCCTCCTTGATGAGGCGCCGCAACCACTTCCTGCCGGGCTTGCGCTCGGTCATCTGATCAGTCTCCGTAGGGATCCGCGAAGCCCAGCCGCGCGAGCAACTTCCGCTCGCGTCCTTCCATGCGACGCGCGTCGGCCGCGCGCTGGTGATCGAAACCAAGCAGGTGCAAAGTGCCGTGAATCACCATGTGTGCCCAGTGCGCGCGCAGTGCCTTGCCCTGCTGGCGCGCCTCGCGCGCGACGAGCGGTGCGCAGACCACGATGTCTCCGATGATCCCGAACGCCTGGCCGGCCTCGGTTGGCATCGGGAACGACAGCACGTTGGTCGGCGCGGGCTTGCCCCGGTAACGCACGTTCAGCGCGCGGCTCTCGGCGGTGCCGACCACGCGAATCCCGAGTTCGCCATGCCTGCTGCCTGCGGCGAGACGCGCCCAGCCACGCAGTGTCGCGGGCGCAGGCGCCCAAGGCCGGCGCGTGCGATAGCGCAGCAGGACCTCGAGTGTCATTTCGCGCCTCCGTGCCCTGGTTCCCGCTCATAGGCCTCGACTATGCGTTGCACCAGCGGGTGGCGCACGACGTCACGCGCCGAAAAGCGGGTGACGGCGATGCCCTCGACGCCGTCCAGTACCTCGAGTGCGTGTCGCAGTCCGGACTGGCGATGCGCCGGCAGATCAGTCTGGGTGATGTCGCCAGTGACGACCGCGCGGGAGCCGAAGCCGATCCGGGTCAGGAACATCTTGATCTGTTCGACCGTCGTGTTCTGCGCCTCGTCGAGGATGGCGAAGGCCTCGTTCAACGTGCGGCCACGCATGAATGCGAGTGGCGCGATCTCGATGATGTTGCGTTCGATCAGGCGCGCGACGCGGTCGAAACCGATCATCTCGTACAACGCGTCATACATCGGCCGCAGGTAGGGGTCGATCTTCTGCGACATGTCCCCCGGCAGGAATCCGAGGCGCTCGCCGGCCTCGACCGCCGGCCGCACCAGCACGATGCGCCGCACCGATTCGCGCTGCAGCGCCTCGACCGCGCAGGCGACTGCAATGTAGGTCTTGCCCGTGCCCGCCGGCCCGATGCCGAATGTCAGGTCGTACTCGCGGATATTGCGCAGGTATTCTTGCTGGTTCGGGCCGCGACCGCGGATGCGCCCGCGCAGTGTCTGCACCGAGAGCGCGTCATCTGCGGACTCGCCTCCCATGCCGGTTTCCTGGATCGCGAGGTGCACGTCTTCCGGCGTCACCACATTGGCGCCGGCGCGTTCGAAAAGGAGCCTCAGCACGGTCGCGCCAGCCTCGGCATTCGCGCCGGCCACCGAGAAGCGGCCGGACCGGTGGCGGATTTCCACGCCGAGCCGGTTCTCAAGCTGCTGCAGATTCTCGTCAAACGGGCCGCACAGCGCGGCGAGCCGGGCGTTGTCCGCGGCGCCGAAGTCGACGTTTGATTCCGGGCCGCTGGTCAAGCGACCAGCCGGCCGCGCAGCGAATTCGGCATGGCCTCGGTTATCTGGACGCGCGCGAACCGGTCGATGAGCCCCGCAGGTCCGTCGAAATTCACCCAGCGCATGTTCTCGGTACGCCCCGCGAGCTGGCCAGGGTCGCGTCTCGACGGGCGCTCGACCAGCACGCGCTGGATGCTGCCGATCATGCCCTCGCTGATGCGCCGCGCCTGCTGGTTGAGCCGCGCCTGCAGCAACGCAAGACGCTGCTGCTTCAGTTCATGCGGTATTTCGTCCGGCAGCGCGGCGGCCGGCGTGCCCGGCCTGCGGCTGTAGATGAAACTGAACGACTGGTCAAAGCCGACGTCGGCGATCAGTTCCATCGTATGGCCAAAATCGGCATCGGTCTCGCCCGGGAACCCGATGATGAAGTCCGACGAGAGGCTGATGTCGGGGCGCACCGCGCGCAGCCGCCGGATCTTCTGCTTGTACTCCAGCCGCGTGTAACCGCGCTTCATCAACGCAAGGATGCGGTCGGAGCCGCTCTGCACCGGCAGATGCAGACAATTCGCGAGCTTCGGCACGTCGGCGTAGGCCTCGACCAGTGCGTCGGTAAATTCGACCGGGTGCGAGGTGGTGAAACGGATGCGCTCCAGGTCATCGATGCGCGCAATGTGCCGCACCAGAGTGGCGAGGTCGCAGATGGTGCCGTCAGCCATCGGACCGCGATACGCGTTGACATTCTGTCCGAGCAAGGTTATTTCGCGCGCGCCCTGAATTACGAGCGATTCGACTTCGGCGACGACCTGGCCGAACGGGCGGCTCATTTCCTCGCCGCGCGTATATGGCACGACGCAAAACGTGCAGTACTTGCTGCAGCCTTCCATGATCGAGACGAATGCGGTGGCGCCCTTGGCGCGCGGTTCCGGCAACCGGTCGAATTTCTCTATTTCCGGAAATGACACATCGACCTGCGGCCTGCCGGTCGCACGCAATGCCGTGATCATGTCAGGCAGGCGATGGATCGTCTGCGGACCAAATACGAGGTCAACAAAGGGCGCGCGCGCCAGGATGCCCTCGCCTTCCTGGCTGGCGACGCAGCCGCCGACCCCGATCAGGAGCTCCGGCTTGCTGCGCTTCAGCAGCCGCCACTTACCGAGCTGGGAAAAAACTTTCTCCTGGGCCTTTTCGCGCACCGAGCAGGTATTCAACAGGATGACATCGGCCTGTTCGGGCTGATCAGTCAGTTCCAGACCGGACGAAACTCGCAGTACATCGGCCATGCGTGCCGAATCGTATTCGTTCATCTGGCAGCCAAAGGTGGAGATGTATAGCCGGCCGTTCATGTGCTGCTGGGGACCCGCATCAAAAAAGGGCGCCTAGGGTAACGGTTTTGAGGCCGCCGATGAAGCGCGGCGGGGCGCGCAGCTGCGCTAGGACACTACTACAAGC
>JANPCY010000113.1:0-1501 GCA_031431175.1 Steroidobacteraceae bacterium
AAATTCCATCTCAACCAGTCTGCCGTTGTCTTGAAATTTGCAACGGTCGCGTAATAGACGCATCAGAAATACGCCAAGTCCGCCACATTAAAACAAAGACTTACGGACGCCTTCTCACGTCACTTGCAAGACATGCAGGCGTCCGAACTGCCTGGCGAATTGCGCAGCGATTTCGAGTCGCTGCGCAAGCGCATGACCGTGGTCAGCCCCGCGCGCGGTGAAACAGCCGTAGTGGCGACCGTGCGCAAGATGTCCCCCAATTAGGCGGATGCCTGCGCGGTGCTCATCGTGGCGCTCCTGGACGCCCTGCACCGTGCGCAGAGCCCGGACAACGGGGCTACTGGAAATCGCCTGGCTGGCGATCTGGGCAATGGTCACGGCAGCCGCAGCAGGCACAAGACGCCCACGGAAGCGACCGCACGCATTCCGACCTTGATCAGCATCAATCGAGCTTGAATTCGATGACGTCCCAGCGCGTCGTGTCCTCGTGACGCGCATGCTGCCGGATCTTGTCCGCCATCTCGCGCCCGTTCCACGCCAAGACTGCGTCGGCCAGCCCGAGTAGCTCCTTTGCCACCGGCTTGCCGGTCCCGAATGACTCCATGACGATCAGCGGCTTGTCATTGGCCTTCGAGTACAGCGCCTGGAACTCGATCATGATCGGGTCGCGCGCATGCAGGGCACTCAGGATGATCACGACCTCGGCTTCGTTGATCTGCCTGCGCAGGTCTTCCTTGAGTGCCTCCCGTTCCTTGCTACGGGGCGGCTTGTCCGGCGTCGCATAATTCTTGTAAAAGAAGTTGATCGCGCTTTCGAGGTATTCGAATACGCGGGAGTACGCCTCATCGTTGGCGTACAGATGGCTCACGAAGAGCCGGATCGGGTTGATTTCAGACACGGATCTCGCCCTCGGCCAGAATCCTGCGCCTAGAATACGTCTTTTGCCGCCCAGCGGGTAACGGCCACGTGCGACTTCTTATCTACAATATCCGGTATGCGACTGGCACCGGCCCCGCTTTTCACCTGCCCGTGCCCGGCGCGGGCTATCTGCGAAGCAGCCGCCAGGTCCTGGAGCGAATCACCGATTTCATCCGCGAGCGCGATCCTGATGTGGTCGGGCTCATCGAGGTGGATACCGGCTCGATCAGGAGCGGCATGGTCAATCAGGCCGAATTCATCGCGAGCCATCTGGCGCACTACTCGACCTACCAGTGCAAGTACGGCGAGGATTCACTGAATCAGTTCATGCCGATCGTGCGCAAGCAGGCAAATGCCTTCCTTGCCGCACCGCGGGTCCACGGCGAACGCTTCCACTATTTCGACACCGGGATCAAGAAATTGATTATCGAGCTCGAACTCGATGAAGTCGCCATTTTCCTGGTGCACTTGTCGCTCAAGTTCCGGCACCGCCACTCCCAGCTTCGGCACCTGCACCAGCTGGTGCGCCGCCAGTCGAAGCCAGTGATCGTCGCAGGCGATTTCAATACTTTCTGGGGCGAGC
>JANPCY010000114.1:0-1843 GCA_031431175.1 Steroidobacteraceae bacterium
GCATGCAGCCGTCGAAGAGCGCATCCATTTTTCGGCGTGCTTCAGCGGGCGCCATCCAGTGATTGTTGGGGCCGGCGTCCTCCTTTGCTTCGCTGCAGACGAAGGTCAGGTGTTCGACGCGCGCGACATCCGAGGGATGGGAGCGATGCAGGTAGCAGCCCGGGTGAGTCGTTGGATTCAGTTCCAGCAGTTCCCTCGACGCCAGCATCTGCCGGATCAGGAGGCGATATTCGGCCTCCGAACCGTCGCACCAACGCACGCGGTCGGGCCGTGTGCGCGTGGCGACCTGCTCGACCCAGCGCCGCAGTTCTGGCGGAGCCTCAGCGGGTGATACGAATCGGTCCGGTGCTGTCGCCATGCCTGCCTCGCTTGCGGGTGCGCGAATTATATGCAACACGATACGCAAAACGCGTTGATCTCGAACGGCAATGCCCTGACACTGCCCGGATGACCGGTTCCGGATCCTATTCCAGGTTGCTCGGGCCTGACGGGCCGCTCGCGCGCGTAATCGAGGGCTTCGAATCGCGTCGCGAACAGCAGTTGATGGCCGATTGGGTCGGTGAGACGCTCGAGAGCCGCGGCATGCTGGCGATCGAGGCTGGCGCCGGTACCGGCAAGACCTACGCCTATCTCGTGCCGGCACTGCTGTCCGGACGGCAGGTCATCATTTCGACCGGAACCCGGACCTTGCAGGACCAGTTGTTTCACCGTGACCTCCCGACCGTATCGAAGGCCCTGGGCCGACCGGTGCGGGTCGCGCTGCTGAAGGGACGCGCGAATTATCTTTGCCGCCATCGACTGAACCTGTCGGACGCGATGCCCGCGCTGCCGGGCATGGAAATGCCGGAGCGCAAGATGATTGCGCGAATCCGCAAATGGTCCCGCAGCACGACGAGCGGCGACCTGGCCGAGGTAAAGAGCCTGCGCGATTCGGATCCAGCCTGGAGTGCGGTGACGTCGACGCGCGAGAATTGTCTGGGCGCTGAGTGCCCCGAGTACTCCCGATGTCACGTCGTTCTCGCGCGGCGCGAGGCGCAGGCGGCCGACGTCGTCGTCGTCAATCATCATCTGCTGCTCGCAGATCTCGCGCTGAAGGACGAGGGATTCGGAGAATTGCTGCCGGGAACGGAAGCCGTCGTGCTCGACGAGGCACATCAGGTTCCGGAAATCGCGGCGCAGTTCTTCGGCCTGTCGCTTGCGGGGCGCCAATGCACCGCATTCGCGCGCGACACGCTGGCGGAGCTCGCGCGCGCGGGCCTTGCCCAGTCCGCCGTGCGCGAGCGGCTTTCCGCCCTCGAGGATGCCATCGTGCAAGCACTGGCTGCGATCAGCGGCCGCGGTGAGCGCATCGAATGGGATGCCTTGCCGGAAGAATTCTGCGCCGCCCTTGAAGCGGCCGGCGAGTGCCTGGCGCGCATCGCGGGCGATATTGGGGCAGTGGATTCCGAGGACCCGGGCCTGCGACAGTGCCGGCGGCGCGCGGTGAAGCTGGGTGAAACGCTGCGGAAGTTGCTGGATGCCGAAGCCGACAGCGGCTTGCGCTGGGTCGAAGCAGGCCGTGGATTCACGCTGGCATTCACACCATTCGAAGTGGCGACGCGGCTCGGTGATTTGATGCGAGCCCAGGGCGGCGCGTGGATATTCACCTCGGCAACACTCGCTGTCGGCGACGACTTCTCGCATTTCCTCGGCCGCATCGGCGCAACTGGCGCGGCGTCCGTGCGCATCGACAGTCCCTTTGATTTTGCGCGTCAGGTCCTGCTGCACCTGCCGACCGGTATGCCGGATCCGTCGAGTCCCGGTTACACGGGTCGGGTGCTCGATGAGGCCCTGCCGCTGGTCG
>JANPCY010000115.1:0-2873 GCA_031431175.1 Steroidobacteraceae bacterium
TATGTCAGTGAGGATGCCGCGACGTTCGGCGACGCAACCGGCTACGATGAAAAAGGCGGTTATGCAAACGTCGATGGTTCGGGCCGGTACGCAGCTGACGCCTATCGGCTGAGCTGGCGGGTGGAAGATCTCGGGCTCGACTCGAGGGTCGTTGAAATCGAAGGCGCGCGTCCCGGGACTTTCGATTACCGTCTGGCCTACAGCCAGATACCGCGTCACAGATTCGACAGCACCAGCACGATATTCACGCCCGCCCCCGGCAACCTGCTGGCCTTACCATCAATCTGGACCTTCGCCAGCACAACGTCGGGCTTTACAGACCTGGCGCAGGGTCTCGTTTCCCAGGACATCGAAAGTGAGCGCAAGACGCTGGAGCTTGGCGGCCGATATTTACCGACGACCCGGTTTTGGCTGTTTGCCGACTATGAACGGCAAGAGCGTGACGGCACCAATATCCTCGGTGGTTCTTACTTCACGAATGCAAGTCTGCTGCCTCATCGTTTCGATTATCAGACCGACCAGGTGGACGCCGGAATCCGCTACGACGCTGACAATGGCTATCTGAAGCTCGCGTATTACGGATCGTTTTTCGGTGACAAGTTCAGCTCGGTCAGCTGGGAAAACCCGTTCGTGTCGGCGCCCGGAGCCGAGAGCAGTGCCCTGGCTGAAGCGCCCGACAGTGATTTTCAGCAGCTGTTGCTCACCGGCAGTTATCGCACCGCGGCACTGGACACCAGCATTACCTTCTCGGCAGCGGTGGGTCGCGGGAAGCAGAACGACACGCTGCTGCCTTACACGACCAACCCCAATGTCATTACGACTCCTTTGCCGCAGTCTTCACCGGACGCGGTAATCGACACGACCAACCTCCAGTTGACGGTCGTATCGAGACCATTTCCTCAGGCCCGCGTAAAGCTCGCCATCCGCTACGATGAGCGTGACAACAAGACATCCCAATTGCCATGGACCCGCGTTATCGCCGACAGCTTTCTCTCCGGCGAGACGGAGTTCAATGTTCCGTACGGATACGAGCGGCTGCGCCTGAACGCAAGTGCGGACTACAGATTATTCGACACCGTCAGGGCCGCCGCCGGTTACGACCGGACGGAACTCGACCGGAAATTCCAGGAGGTTGCCGAACAGACTGAGGATACCGGCTGGGGACGATTGCAATGGCGGCCCAATTCATACCTGGAAATCACGGCGCGCGGCGGTGTATCCAGACGAGACATCAATCGCTACGACGAAACGCTTGCCGCCAGTCTCGATCAGAATCCACTGATGCGGAAGTACAATCTTGCGTACCGCTACCGGCAGTTTGGCGAGTTGTCGGCTTCCGCGTCGCTGCCAAAATTGCCGATTACAGTCAGCACCACGGTGTTTTATGCGGATGACAGCTATTCAAGTTCACAGCTCGGATTGACAGATAGCGACGAATTACGCGTGGCAGCCGACCTCAGTTGGTCCGCGTCGGAAAAGGCGTCGATTTATCTGACAGGCGGATTCGAGGACATCTCCGCGCAGCAGGCCGGAAGCGCGAGCTTCTCGACGCCCGACTGGTTTGGAGACTACTCCGACAAGTTCTACAATTTCGGCGGCGGCTTTCGCGTAACTGGAATTGCCGGAAAGGTCGATCTGCAGCTCGATTACACACGTGCCATAGGCACCACCGAAATCGACGTCACCGGTGGCGGCGGACCCAGTCAGTTCCCGGATCTGAAAACGACGCTCGATTCGCTACGGGCGAGGATCCTCTATCTCTGGTCCGACAAGCTCGAGGCGGGCCTGCAGTTGCGCTATGAGAAGTTCTCGACCGATGACTGGGCGCTGCAAGGCGTCGCGCCGGATACCCTGCCGACGGTCCTGGCACTGGGTGCGCAACCTTACGATGACGATGTGTGGATGGCCGGCGTCAATTTTCGATACCTGCTCGGCGAGCGCTAGCCTCGAGGCATCGGCGGCTGTCACCAGCCTGCTGAAAAGCAGTGCCCGAGCTTGTTGAGGCGCGCCACGTCCCGCAGCATGACCTCGCGACGATCCACGGACACGAGCCCGTCCTCTTCGAAGCGTGAGAACACGCGACTGACGGTTTCCGTGGCGAGCCGCAGGTAATTCGCGATATCGCGCCGCGACATCGCAAGCGTCAGCTGGGTCTCCGAATGGCCGCGGGCTTTCATTCGCGACGACAGCGACATCAGAAAGCCCGCAATGCGTTCCTCTGCGCTGAAGTCACCGGCCAGCGCGTGGCTGGTTGCCAGTTCCTTCGACAGCAGGCGCAGCATCGAGTGCTGCAACCCGGGCACCTCGCGGCCGAGATCGGTGATCTGGTCATAGGGTAACTCGCAGACCGACGCCGTATTGAGCGCGACGGCATTGCACTGGTGCTTCTCGGGCCAGATTGCGTCCAGCCCGATCAGCTCGCCCGGCAGGTGGAAGCCGAGCACCTGCTCGCGCCCGTTGGCCTCGACCATGTAGGACTTGAAGAATCCACCACGCACCGCGTACAGGACGCGCAGCGGATCGCCGATGCGAAACAGGTGTTCGCCTTCGTTCACGGGGCCGCGCGGCACGACGAGCTCCTCGAGGCGCTGAATGTCACCGCGCGCCAGGCCCATCGGCAGGCAAAGTTCTGAAAGTGAACAGGTGCTGCAGCTGCGGCGCAGCTGGTAGAGATTGAGCGGGGATGGTGTCGTGGTGCCGCTCAATCGGGAGCCCCTAGCTAACGGGGCATTGTACACGGCGAACCTCTGCGCGATGCGGCTCCTCAGACGATGCGGGAAAACCGTCGGGAGCCGAACTCCTGGTGCAGATGGGCATCGAATCGCATCGCGATCGCGCGCACCAGCAGCCGTCCGAGTGGCGTGACACGAATG
>JANPCY010000116.1:0-2784 GCA_031431175.1 Steroidobacteraceae bacterium
TCGACCTTCATGGTCGAGATGACCGAGGCCGCGGTGATCCTGAATGCCGCCACCGAGCAGAGTCTCGTGCTGATGGACGAGATCGGCCGCGGCACCAGCACCTATGACGGGCTGTCGCTGGCATTCGCCTGCGCGAGCCACATCGCGCGGCGCCTGCGCGCCTTCACGCTGTTCGCGACTCACTACTTCGAGCTGACCGAGATCGCCGCGGAATTGCCCGAGGTCGATAACGTGCATCTCGATGCGACCGAGCACCAGGACGACATCGTGTTCCTGCACGCCGTGCGCCCAGGCCCGGCGAGCCGCAGCTACGGGCTGCAGGTGGCGCAGAAAGCGGGTGTGCCGCGCGAAGTCATCGCGAGCGCCAAGGCTTATCTCGGGAAGATCGAGCGCCAGCATCGACGCGATGCGCCGCCGACCCCGCAGGCGAGCTTGCCACTCGCCGCGCGGGATCAGAGCGCCGAAGTTATTGGGAAACTTCGGGCGATCGATCCGGACAAGCTTGCGCCGCGCGAGGCGCTTGAACTTCTCTACGCACTTCGGTCCATGCTGTCGAAAGATTGAGACTCCTGGCATTGAAGCCCTCACCTCGTCAGATTCTGGATCAGCTATTCCTGGGAAAACTTCCACACCAGGCATTGGCCTTGCTCGGCATCCGCATCGCCGCAGTAGGGCTCGAATTTCTGTGTTACTTGGTGCTTGCGCGCGTGTTCAGGGCGTCAGCGTACGGTGTGTATGCAATCGTCATGTCCTGCGTTGCCATATTTGCCGTTCCGGCCGCCATCGGGCTGGACCGACTGCTGGTACGTGAAATAGCGGTCCTACAGGCCCGCGGCGACTGGGCCCACGTCAAGGGCCTGCTGCGGCGCAGTCAGCAATTGGTGCTCGGAGTCTCCGTCGCGATCGCCGGAGTCAGCGCCCTGGGGTTCGCCCGTTTCATCGGCGTTCCGAATGCCAGCCTGGTCGAGAGTTTCCAGATAGGCATGGTGCTCATACCGCTGATCGCATTTGCACGTTTGCGGCAAGCGGCATTACAGGGATTTGGGCGCGTCGTGGCCGGGCAAGTCCCGGAGGCGCTGGTACAGCCGGCCGTCGCGATTCTGTTGGCCACGATTGTCTTTCTGGTTCGGCCGGAACCCCGGGATCCGCAGCTGGCGATGACGATACAGGTCATCGCATCTGGTGCCGCCTGCCTCCTCGGTGTTTTTCTCCTTCGCCTCAACATTCCGCCCCACCTCGAAAGTGCCGCTCCTCGGTATCTCACGGGCGCCTGGTTATCGGCCGGACTTCACTTCATGTGGCTCGTGGGCATGACGACCGTTTTGACGAATTCCGACACGATCTTGTTGGGTCTGATGACCAACCCGGAACAGGCTGGCTCCTACCGGGTGGCCAGTCAGCTCGCGATGTTCGTCGGCTTGCCGCTGACGGCAGTCAGCGTGGCCATGGCTCCTGACATGGCCTCGATGTATACGACTGGCCGCATCGACGAACTGCGGGTTCAATGCCGTGCCGCCGCACGCCTGATCGGTATCGCCGCGGGCGGGATTGCATTCGTAATTGCGATTGTCGGACGAGAGGTTTTGCAGGCATTCGGCCCGGAATTTGGACAAGGATTCACTTCAGCACTTGTGTTGTCGGCCGCGTACCTGTTTCACTCAGCCATGGCGAGTTCAGGATACCTGCTCATCATGTCCGGCCACGAGCGGCTGGTGGCATCTATCTTCAGCATTGGCGCGCTCGCGAATGTGATGGGCGTGGTGATTCTCGTGCCGACTTACGGATTGGTCGGGGCAGCGACTGCAGCCGGCATCAGCCTTTGCCTGGTGTCGGCAGCGTGCGCCCTGTTCGCCCGGCGCCTGACTGGTATCAACGCGACCATATTTCCTGCCAGCCCCTGACTGAAATTACGGCACATGGACGAGAACCCACGCCGAATCCTGAGCCAGAGGGAATTGCAACAGCTGCACGGGCAGGACTACGCCACACGGTTCGAGCAGACCCATGGGCGGCGGCGGCTGCTGCAACTGATTCCGCTGATGAAACTGGATCGTAACGATGACGTCGCCGATTTCGGATGCGGCAATGGCCTGCTTGCAGCCGACATTCACCAGCTTGTACGGACCTACACGGGCGTCGATTTCTCGGAGCCATTCGTGGAGCTCGCAATCGCACGCGCCGCAAGACTCGGTGCGAAAAACGTTCATTTCGTGCATTCGTCAATCGAAGATTTTTGCCGGCGCAATCCAGAACGTTTTGATGCCGCATTCGCGCTCGATTTCTCCGAGCACGTCTACGACGACATGTGGCTCAAGATCGCGCAGAGCATCAGGCAAACTTTGAAGCTTGGCGGCACGCTTTACGTCCACACGCCGAACGCAGACTTCATTCTCGAGCGGATGAAGACCCGGCGATTCATGCTGAGTCACTCACCGGAGCATGTTGCGGTGCGCTCGATGGCGGACAACGTACGGCTTCTCGAGTCAGCGGGATTCAAGGTCTCGAGCAGGCAGTATGTTCCACATTACAACGTGCTCCGATTCCTGCACGCGCTGACCCCGCTGCCATATGTCGGCGGGTTCTTCCAGGCCAGGATATTTATGGCCGCTGTCAGGCCAAATTGACGTGCGCGCTCCCATTCAACGCCAGGTAGCAAGACTCCGGCATCTGGCCGGTCAGGCGTGGCTTACGATGACATTCCGCTCGTCGGGCAGCTACTGGGAGCAAAGATATCGGCTGGGGATGACCTCGGGAGCCGGCTCGTGCGGTCGTGCCGCACAGTAC
>JANPCY010000117.1:0-7769 GCA_031431175.1 Steroidobacteraceae bacterium
CCCATCAGCACGAAATAGCGGCCGCGGTAGCCACCCGATTGCTCCACCGCAACGACATCGGCGGGTGATTCGACGACACACAGCGATGCAGGGTCACGACGGGACCCTGAGCAGATCTCGCACAACTCAGTTTCCGTCAGCATCCGGCAGCGTTTGCAATGCACCACCCGGGAAGTCGCTTCGTCGAGCGCTTTCGCCAGCGCGCGACCGCCCTCGCGGTTTCGCTCCAGCAGATGAAATGCCATGCGCTGGGCGGATTTGGGACCGACGCCTGGCAGCACTCGCAGCGCCTCGATCAATCGGGCCAGTCCGGGAGAATAGTTCACGGCGGCAATCTAGAGTGGCAGTTTCATGCCCGGCGGAAGCTGCATGCCGCCCATGGCGTCCGCCATGCGCTGCTGGGTGGCCTCCGCGACACGACGCGTCGCATCGTTGCAGGCTGCAGCGATCATGTCCTCGAGCATCTCACGGTCGTCGCCAGCAGCCGTCGGGTCGATCTGCACGCGACGCACTTCGTGACGGCCGTTCATGACGACCCTGACCATGCCGCCACCTGCCTCGCCCGTCACTTCGAGCGAGCCCAGTTGCTCCTGCGCCTTCTGCATGTTGGCCTGGAGTTGCTGCGCCTGGCGCATCAGTTGCCCGATATTAGGCTTCATTACGGCATTCTACCCGACCGGCTTGATCGATTCCGGCTGTATGACGGCGCCGAAACGGTCGCGCATCGCCTGCACGTTCGGGTCGCTTTCGAGCGAGAACCGGGCCTGTTCAAGGCGCTCATCGCGTGCCTGTTCCTCGCGACGCGCCGGTGTATCGCCGGCCTCGGCACCGACTTCGAACTCCAGCCGTACCGGTGCGCCGGTCAGGCGGGCCAGGGCCTGCGCAAAGCGATCCTCCAGTTGCCGCGTGCGCAGTGACTCGGCGCGTGCATCGAGCAGGAAGCGGAACCTGTCACCTGAGCGCTCGACGAGCCGGCAATGACTGGCCAACTGGCGGGCCGCGCCTTGCAGGTCGAGACTCGCGAGCAGGTCCGGCCAGTCACTCGCCTGCGACGTGGTCGGCGCAGCGGCCGCCGGTCCCTTCGGCGTGGCAGCGGCAGGGCGCGTACGATCCCCATCGGGCACTGGCTGTTGCCTGGCTGTTGGCTCCTGCGGCCTGAATGCCAGCATCCGCAGCAACGTCATCTCCGCACCGATGCGGGGATCCGGCGCGAGCGGCAGATCGCGACGGCCCAGGATTGCCATCTGGTAGTAGAGCTGGAGATCCTCAGCCGGCATCGTTGCCGCAAGCCGTTGCAACAATTCAGCCGCGTAATCTTCGTCTTCCGCCAGGTCCGGAATGGCCTGGCGCAATGCGACCTTCTGCAGCAGCGCCGCCATTTCGTCGAGCAACTGGCTGTAGTCGGGCGCGAATTCGTCGATCGCAGCGATGCTGTCGAGCAGTCCGCGGGCATCTTGTGCCGCGAGGCGCTCGACCACGCCGACCACCTGCTGGCGATCCACTGTGCCGAGCATCGCGCGCGTGTCCGCCTCCGTCACTTTTCCTGCGCCGAATGCCAGGATCTGGTCCAGCAGCGACAACGCATCGCGCAGGCTGCCGTCCGCGGCGCGCGCCAGGAGCCCGATCGCAGCTGGCTCGGCTGCGACACCTTCGGCCTGCAGGATGTGGTGCAGGCGGCCGGCGATCAGCGGCGCCGGCAGCCGCTTCAGGTTGAACTGCAGGCAGCGCGACAGCACGGTGACCGGCACCTTCTGCGGATCCGTCGTCGCCAGCAGGAACTTCACGTGAGGTGGCGGCTCTTCGAGCGTCTTCAGGAGCGCGTTGAAGGAGTGAATCGACAGCATGTGCACCTCGTCGATGAGGTACACCTTGTAGCGACCGCGCGTGGGTGCGTACTGCACGTTGTCGAGCAGCTCCCGGGTGTCGTCCACCTTGGTGCGTGACGCCGCATCGACCTCGATGAGGTCGACAAAGCGACCTTCGTCGATCTCACGGCAGGCGCCGCATTCCCCGCAGGGCTTCGAACTGACACCACGCTCGCAATTCAGCGACTTTGCGAGAATTCGCGCGATCGTCGTCTTGCCGACGCCGCGCGTGCCCGCGAACAGGAATGCGTGATGGATGCGCCCGCTGTCCAGCGCATTGACCAGCGCCTGCTGCACGTGCTCCTGGCCGACCAGCTCGGCGAATGTGCGCGGGCGCCACTTGCGCGCCAGGACCAGGTAACTCATGGACTCCGTTCTCCCCATTGACCGGTGGAGGCGGCCCGCGCCAGCACCCCTCCGGCACCCGATGCCGCCGTTACCGTTGCTCCCTTCCGGGCCTGGCGGGATTCACGACTGATCGTCGCGGAGGAACCGACGCGAGCCACCATCGATGTTGCCGGGTCGGGCATCGTAAGGTCGCCCCCGGGGGTCGTCAACCGCGCTGCCTGCTGGAATTTTGGCGGAGAGGGTGGGATTCGAACCCACGTGGAGCGTAATGCCCCCAACCGATTTCGAGTCGGTGCCGTTATGACCGCTTCGGTACCTCTCCGCGCGGGATACCGGCCGGCCGTCGTGGCGGCCATCACCGGAGGCGGTATTCTACAACAATGCAGCCGAAGCCTGCCCAACCCGGCGGACTGCGGAAGGACATTCGCAGCCGCTTCGGCGTGCCGGCCATCATCGTGTTGTCATTGATGGTCGGGACCTGTTCACGCATGCCGGGCACTTACGAGCAGATCCGTCTGCTCGGAACGCTGAAGGTCGCTACGCGCAACAGTCCGATGGCTTATTACGAGGGAGCCTCCGGCCCGGAGGGGCCCGAGTACGAGCTCGCCGACGGTTTCGCGCAGCGACTCGGCGTGAAACTCAAGCTCCAGGTAGCGGCATCAAGTGCGGCGGCTCTCGAAGACGTGTTGCGAAATCGAGTGCACATCGCCGCGGCCGGAATCTTCGCGAGCGCGCCAGGTCACGAACAGGCGCTTTTCGGACCCGTCTACCAGCACATCGACCAGCACATTGTCTATCGCGTCCAGGATCCTCTGCCCGAGTCGCCACGCGACCTGATCGGCAAGCGCATCATCGTGATCCGGAATTCGACGCATGCCGCGAGCCTCGCGCGACTCGCCAGGGACCTGCCGGCGTTGCGCTGGACCGAGGTGGATGACGCCGACCAACTGGAGCTTTTCGCGCGTGTCGCGAGCGGCGCAGCCGACCTGACGATTGCCGACTCCAGCGAGTTCACGCTCGGACGCCGCTTTCATCCGGAATTGCGCCCGGCATTCAAGCTGGCCGAATCCGAAGCAATTGCCTGGGCCCTGGCGCCGCGCAGCACCGACCTCCTGCCACTGGTCGAGCGTCACTTCACCGAACTCGAGGCGATCGGCCGTCTCGCCGAAATCCTCTCGCGCAACGAGCGCTCGCTCAGCCGCCTCCCGCGGGTCGATGCCCCCGCCTTTGTCAGCGCCGTGCGTGAGCGGCTACCCCTGTACCAGGCCTGGTTCGAGGAGGCGAGCACGGATACCGGCATCGACTGGCGGCTGCTTGCGGCGATCGGTTACCAGGAATCCCGCTGGGACGAGACCGCCGTGTCAACGACCGGCGTGCGCGGTCTCATGATGCTGACTGCCGAGACCGCCCAGCGTGTCAAGGTCGCGGACCGCACCGATCCTCACAGCAGTATCCTGGGCGGTGCGCGCTACCTGGCACTGGTCAAGGACACGATTCCCGATCGCATAGCGGAGCCGGACCGGACCTGGCTGACACTCGCGGCTTATAACATCGGCTATGGGCACCTGGAGGACGCGCGCGTCCTGGCACAGAGCGCCGGCCTCGACCCCGATAGCTGGGCCGCAGTGCGCGAGAAGTTGCCGCTGCTCGCGCAGGAACACTGGTTCGTGCAGACCAGGCGCGGCTATGCACGCGGCTGGGAGCCGGTTGGCTTCGTGCGCAACGTACAGATCTATTTCGAGATCCTCGAATGGATGACCGGTGGCCCCGGGCCTAGCGGCGAGCCTCGAAAAACCTCTTGAGCAGCGCGCCGCATTCCTCCGAAAGCACGCCGCCAAAGGTGTCCACGCGATGATTCAGCGCTTCGGCCGTGACGAGATTGAATTTACTCCCGGCCGCCCCCTGACGCGGGTCCCAGGCGCCGAATACGAGCCGCGCAATACGGGCGTGCGAAATCGCCGCCGCGCACATCGGGCATGGCTCGAGCGTCACGTAGAGCGACGCGCCGCCCAGGCGGTAGTCGCCGATCCTCTGCGCCGCGGCGCGCACCGCAAGTACCTCTGCATGAGCGGTCGGGTCACGCAGCGCGACCGGCTGATTCCAGCCTTCGCCCAGCACCTGGTCACCGCGCACGACCAGCGCGCCTACCGGCACCTCACCTTCCGCCTCGGCACGCGCGGCCAGCACCAGCGCCTGCCGCATCCAGTCGGCGTCGCGATTCACCCCAGGGACTCCTTCAATTCGAACTCGCCGCGCCATTGCGCGACGCCAGACGCTCACCGACAATCGATCACTTGATCAATTAGATCAGAACTCAGGAACGAGGGGGGAACCGGTGGCCGCGACTCAAGCACCTGAATCACGCGCAATTCCCGTTGCGCCGATCCTGATCGCCATGGCGGTCGGCGCGCTGATCGGATGGCTCAGCGGCCCGGATACACGGATCGGCAGCATCGAAGTCGTGCGGATCTTCGATTTCCTCGGCACGCTGTTCATCAACCTACTGAAGATGCTGATCGTGCCGCTGGTCATGGCGTCCATCGTCACCGGCGTCGCGAGTCTCGGCTCCGGTCGCGATCTCGGCAGGCTCGGCCTCAAGACACTGTCGTTCTATGTCGTTACGACACTGATTGCCGTGCTGATCGCCTTGGCGATCAGCAACCTCGTGATGCCGGGCATTGTGGATGGCGAGCCCGCGCGCGACATGCTGGCACTGGAAGCGGACACTGGCACTGTCACCGCGAATGTGACGGAGCGTGCGTCAGCCAGCGCCTTCGACACGCTGCTTGGCATTGTTCCCTCGAACATCGTCGAGGCAACCATCTCCGGGAAATTGCTGGGTGTCGTGTTCTTTTGCGTGCTGTTCGGCTTCTTCCTCGCGCGCATCGAATTGCCATACCGGCAGACGCTGCTCGATTTCTGGCAGGGCATATTCCGCGTGATGATGCTCATGACGGAGTTCGTCATGCGGCTCGCGCCCATTGGCGTATTTGCACTGACGGCCCGCGTGGTTGCCAAGGCGGGCTTCGACGCGGCGGGACCGATGCTGGTGTTCGCTGCCTGTGTCATCGCAGGCCTTGCAATCTACGCCTTCATCGCGCTGCCGCTGCTGATCCGAGTGGTTGGGCGCGTCAATCCCTGGCCGCTGTTTCCCGCGATGAGTCCCGCGCTGCTCACCGCATTCTCCACCGCCTCATCGGCCGCCACCCTGCCCCTCAGTCTCGAATGCGTGGAAAAGCGCGCGGGTGTCTCGGAGCGGATCACGAGTTTCGTGCTGCCACTCGGGACCTCGATCAATCATGCGGGTAGCGCGCTGTACGAGTGCGCCGCGGCGATGTTCATCGCGCAGGCCTATGGGCTGCACCTGAGCTTCGGCGTGCAGTTCACCGTCGTCATCCTGGCCTTGATCACGTCCATGGGCATCGCGAGCATCCCGGCCGCATCACTGGTCGGCATCGCGATCATCCTGACCGCCATCGGCCTGCCGGCCGAGGCCATCGGCGTGCTGTTCGTGCTGGACCGGCTGCTCGACATGGCGCGCACCGCGGTCAATGTGTTCGCGGATGCCACCTGCGCCGTGATCGTGGCGCGGCTCGAGGGCGAGGAGAATGTCCTCAGGTAGGCCGGGTCACTTTCACTCGCTTGTTTTCCAGGCGCGGCCGCCCGCACGGGATTACGTCACGGAAGAATGACAGGCATCGATCGACCGGCGGCAGCTGATTTTTCATCGGGCGAATGTCGGATGCAGACCCGCCCGAGCGCCTTGTCACGATTTCGTCTACGCTGGAACACGTCGCGGCTCCGGCGGTATCCGTAGTTTCCAAAGGGTCCGATTGATGAGTGTCTTGAGAATTCTGTGTATTGCGATTGCATGGACGCTGCAGCTACCGAGAATTGCTCAGGGAGCCGAGCCGGATACTCAGACGGTAGTAGACACTCCGGCCAGTGCCACGCTGGAGGATGGAGGATCTGCACCAGCTCCGCCCAATGCTGAGGGCGACGCGAATGAAGACCTGGAAATGGATCTGGGTCCTGTATCCGCTGCCGCGCGCCGCATGCTGGATCGCGTGCGCGACTCGGTAGTTCAGATTCGCGGGTTTTATGGCACCAACCGCTCGGAGGCATTTCACGGCAGAAGCGTCCTTGAAGGGCGCAACATCGCGTTGCAGGCCGGTGACCGACTCGATCTCGATGCCGCGCTCTTGAGCTATGAAGGCCATCGATCCCTCGCCCTTCGAGATGGTTCCGGCTGCCAGCGTCGTCCTGTACCCACGCTCGGCGAGGCCCTCGCTCAGATACGAGACGTGAAGAGAGGGGCCGCCGACGTTCAGTCGGGCGATCACACGGAGAACCCGGATCGGATCGTCGGCGGTGCCAAGCATGATCGCGAACGGTACAGGGAGGAGGCAGGGGAACGTACACTGCGCCCGTGCCCGTACTGAAGACGGTTTTCTGGGGCTCGCTCGGCGCTCTCGCGTGGACGCATCTCGGTTACCCGGTTGCGGTGGAGATTGCCGCACGTATCCGTCCAAGATCCGTTCGCAGGGATGACGGAACCGACCCCTCGGTCGTCGTTGTTGTTGCCGCCCACAACGAGGAAACCGTGATCGAGCGCAGGCTTGCGAATCTCCTTGCGCTGGACTACCCCACCGATCGACTGGAGATCGTCGTGGCGTCCGACGCGTCGACAGACGCGACGAATGGGATCGTGAACGACGTGGCGGCCCGAGAGCCAAGGGTGCGGCTGATCGACTGTGAGCGGGGCGGGAAGGTTGCTGCGCAGGATCGCGCGGTGCGCGAGACGGAGAGCAACGTGATCGCCTTCTCGGACGCGAACGCCACCTGGGCGCCCGATGCACTGCGGCGCCTCGTCGCAAACCTCGCCGACCCCGCCGTCGCCTACGTCTGCGGTCAACTGCGACTCGAGGCGGCAGACGGCACGAACCGCGAGGGCACCTACTGGCGGTACGAGATGAAGTTGCGCGAGGCGGAGTCCCAACTGGGCTCGGTCACGGGGGGGAACGGCTCGATCTACGCCGTCAACCGCGCGGACTACATCGAGGTCGATCCGCGCTGGGGTCACGATCTCTCGTTTCCCAATCGGATGGACCAGGCGTGGCGGCGAGCGGTGTACGAGCCTGCTGCACACGCATTCGAGAAGCCGACGCCCTCGAACGAGGCCGAGTACGCACGCAAGGTGCGGATGTTCGAGCATTGCTGGGAGATCACGCTGCGGGGGTCGATGTTCCGAGATCTGCCGCCGGGGTACCTCGTGGAGATCATCTCGCATCGGCTGCTGCGGTACGGCAGCGGGATCCTTCACCTTGCGCTTCTCGGCTCGAGCGTTGCTCTCGTCGCGGACGGATGGGCGTACGGCATCGTGCTCGCCGGGCAGGTTGCGCTGATCGCTGCGGCCACGGCCGGAGAACCGATCGCGCGCTACTACGCGCTCATCACGTGGGCAACCATCGTGGCGCTCTGGAACTACCTGCGACGGGGCGTGCCGGCGACCTGGGAAGCCGCAGAGGGCCCTCGGTGAACCGGCTCGCCGACGTC
>JANPCY010000118.1:0-3241 GCA_031431175.1 Steroidobacteraceae bacterium
CCAGGCATGCTGCGCGCAACACGCTGGAAGAAGTCGCGGTTGAGGTACGGCGGGTTGCCAAAGCGCGCAAAGGTCTGCGCGTGCAACGTGTAAACAGTTTCGATCAGGCCCTCATCGAGGTCACCGCCGTGCAGGGTCCTGTGCGTGATGCCGGCTTCCACGACACGACGTCGCTCGCGTCGCACTTTCTTGCGCTTCTCTGCCGTGAATCCCGCAAGGAAATCGTCGAAGCTCCCGTAACCGGCGTTGTGCCAGTGAAACTGGCAGTCGAGACGAGTCATCAGCCCGGCGGCTTTGAGTTCCGACTTGTCCTGCACATCCGGAAACAGGACATGAAGCGATGAGACGCCGATTGTGCGCGCGAGCTCACGCGCCGCCCCGATCAGGGCCGGCCGGCTCGTTGCAGCACCCTTTTCCAGCGTCAGCAGCCGCGGGCCGGTGGCCGGCGTGAATGGCACGGCGCAACAGAGCCGCGGGTAATAATTTAGGCCAGCACGTTGGTAGGCCTCCGCCCAGGCAAAGTCGAATACAAACTCGCCCCAGGAATGCGGCTTCAGGTACAGGGGCATCGCGCCGGCAAGAGTTCCGCGCGCGTCCGTGAGCAGCAGATGGTGCGCATCCCAGCCGGTATCCGCCGTCGCGCAACCTGATTGTTCCAGCGCGAGCAGGAACTCGTGGCGCAGGAACGGCGTGCCTCGTCCGACCAACGCATTCCACTGCCCGGCTTCGACATCGGCAAGCGAGCGGACGACGCGGGCGGTCATGAGTCGTCAGCGGCCGGCCTGCCGCTCCAGGAAGCGATCGGCGTCGAGCGCGGCCATGCAGCCGGTGCCGGCCGAGGTCACGGCCTGCCGGTAGACATGGTCGGCGACGTCACCGGCGGCGAACACGCCGGGCACGCTGGTCGCCGTGGCGTCACCTGAAAGGCCCGCCTTGACGGCGATGTAACCGTTCTTCATTTCGAGCTGCCCTGCGAACATCGAGGTGTTCGGTGTATGACCGACCGCTATGAAGAGACCGGTCACATCGAGGTCCTTCATGCTCTTTCCGCCGGCCGCCTTCACGCGAACGCCCGTGACGCCCTGGTCCGTGCCCAGCACTTCGTCCACCTCGTGATTCCACAGGTAGGAAACTTTGCCTTTTTCGGCAAGCGCAGAAAGGCGATCCTGCAGGATCGCTTCCGCGCGCAGCCGGTCGCGGCGGTGGATCAAAGTGACATGCGAGGCGAGGTTTGCAAGATAAATTGCTTCCTCGACCGCGGTGTTGCCACCGCCAACCACGGCGACACGCTGGTCACGGAAAAAGAATCCGTCGCAGGTCGCGCAGGCGGAGACGCCGCGCCCGCGATAGCGTGTCTCCGATTCAAGCCCGAGATAACGCGCGGATGCGCCGGTCGCGATGATGAGCGCATCGCAGGTGTATTCGCCATTTTCGCCAACCAGGCGGAATGGCCGCTTGTCGATTTCAACGCGGCCGATCTGGTCATGCGCCATTTCGACGCCGAATCGCTCCGCATGCCGGCGCATTCGATCCATCAGATCCGGGCCAAGCAGACCCTCGACGTCGCCCGGCCAGTTATCCACTTCGGTCGTCGTCATCAGCTGCCCGCCCTGCTCGAGTCCGGTGACGAGCAGCGGCTTGCGATTGGCGCGCGCCGCGTAGACCGCAGCCGAGTAGCCCGCGGGACCGGAACCCATGATGATCAGCCGCGAGTATCGGGGGGTCGTCATGTATAGTGTTCTCCGCTCGTTTCCGCACGCATCACATCGTCGCCATACCGAATAGCCGGGCATCCTAACAGGCCGCTGTCATGGCATATGGGCGCTTGCGGTGCCAATTGCAATGTCCTTATAATCAACCGCTTATAGATAATTCTTTACCAGGATTCTTAGTCCTTGGCCAGATCCGCCGCCGACGCTTCCAATCCGGAAGCCAAACTCGATCCGGTTTTCGCGCGGGCGCTGCGTGAGGCCGCATTCTGGCTGCTCGCCGCGCTTGCACTCGTGTTGATGATCTCGCTCTCGAGCTACGACGCCTCCGACCGCAGTTTCAGTTATACCGGCGAGCCAGGCCAGGTCGCCAACTTGATCGGGCCATTGGGCGCCTGGGTCTCCGGTTTCCTGTTCATGCTCTTCGGCTGGCCATCGTTCCTGTTTCCATTGGCGATTGCCTTCAGCGCCTGGGTGGGTTTCAAGCGCGCGCCCGATGAACCGGGGCAGGGGCGCTCAACGATTGCGTTGCGCACGATCGGCCTGGTCGCTGCGCTTGCGACGAGTTGCGGACTGGCAACGCTGCACTTTGCAGTCGGCACATTGCCCGCCGGCGCCGGCGGCATCCTCGGCAACCTGATCGGCGAGAACCTTGCAGCCGCCGCTTCGCTCATGGGCGCAACGCTGCTGATGCTCGCGTTGTGGTTCGCCGGTGTGCAGCTCTACACCGGCGTCTCGTGGCTGCGCGTGATGGATTTCATTGGCCACTGGGTCTTTGCCGGCGCGGCATGGGTGCGCAACCGAATGGCGACAAATCGGGACTACGCGGCCGGCCGGGAATCGCGCGAAGCACGCGAGACCGTTGTGCGCGAAGTTCAGAGGAAAGCGGCTACGCGCACACCACCGCGCATCGCAACGGCGGCGCCACCGGTGCCGGAACCCAGCCAGCGCGCCGAGAAGGAGAGGCAGGTCCAATTGTTCGCCAAGCGTGCCGCCAAGGACCTTCCAGAGCTCAAGCTCCTCGATGATCCGCCGGCGCGCGAGAAGAGCTATTCGCCCGAGGCGCTCGATGCGATCTCGCGACTGGTCGAAATCAAGCTCAAGGATTTCGGCGTGGACGTTGAAGTCGTGGCCGTGCTCCCAGGCCCGGTTATCACGCGCTTCGAGCTGAAGCCGGCGCCCGGCGTGAAGGTCAGCCAGATCAGCGCGCTCGCCAAGGACCTCGCACGCGCCCTGTCGGCGATCAGCGTGCGGGTGGTCGAGGTCATACCCGGAAAATCGGTGGTCGGCCTGGAAATTCCCAATGAGACGCGTGAACTGGTCACGCTCGGCGAAATCATCCGTTCGCGCGCCTATGACGAACTCGCCTCGCCGATCACGCTCGCGCTCGGCAAGGATATTGGCGGTGCTCCGGTGGTCGCGGACCTCGCGCGGATGCCGCACCTGCTGATTGCGGGAACCACCGGCTCCGGCAAGTCGGTCGCGATCAACGCCATGGTGTTGTCGCTGCTCTACAAGAGCACGGCCGAGCA
>JANPCY010000119.1:0-3536 GCA_031431175.1 Steroidobacteraceae bacterium
CCGGATTGACCGCAGCGCTCCCCAGTCCCTTGAGAATCTCCGCCTTGTTCATTACTTGACTCCCACCAGATTGCGCTGGCGACCGGCCTTGCCCTCGACCACCATGCGGCCCGACACACCCTTGTCGCCGCCATTCTGGTACCAGGCGCCAAAGCGGTTTGCCAGCACAACCGGCAGCTGGAATTGTTCCTGGCGCACGAAGCCGCGGTAAGCGCCCGGCTTCGCGAGCACCTGATCGACGACTGCCGTGATACCGGCGGCCGTCGTGACCTGGATCGCCGACCACAGGCGCCCGGATATCTGCTGCGGATAGATCTTGTTGACGTAGTTCTCTTCGCGCAATTCGCCGTTTTGGCGGCCAGTGACGGCGACGTAGACGATCACGACGTCCTGCAGTGTCTGCGGCACGGCATTCTCGAGGATGCGCTTCAGCGTGCTGCGATCCTGGTTGAGCTTCAGGTCATTCATCAGCAGGCGCACCTGCTCGCAGTGACCCGGGTAACGGATCGTCTTGTAGTTCATCTGCTCGCAGCGTTCGCCGAAGGTCTCGCCGAGCGAGCCGAGGCCGCCCGAAGTATTGAAGGCTTCGTAGAGGGTGCCGTCGATCTCGATTTCCTCGAGCCCTTCGAGTGGTGCGGCTTCTATCAGGCGCCGGTCTGCGATCGCGTGGCAGGGATTGCCATATTCGTTGATCAGGCCCTCGGTGGACCAGGTCAGCGAATACTTCAATACATTGTTCGGGTGCTGGGGCAGGGCGCCAACCCGCAGCTTGACGCTGCGCAATTCGTCGAAGTGGCTGATCAGTTCGTTCGCGGCGATCGAAATGAAGCCGGGCGCGAGCCCGCATTGCGGTACGAAGGCGGTTTGTGCGCCTTCGGCGATTGCGCGCACGGCGCGCGTCACCTCGACGTCCTCGGTCAGGTCGAAGTAGTGCAGGCCGTGATCGCGGGCGGCCTGAGCCACCGACAAGTTGCAGTGGAAGGGCAGCGATGAGATCACCGCATCGGCCGGATGCGCCTCGAGCTGGCGCGTCAGCGCCGCCCGATCCGTGCCATCGAGGGCAAATGTGGTCAGCGTCCGGCGGTCATGCGCGCGCGCGACACTGGTGGCCGTCTCGCCGCTGACGTCAGCAAGCTGTACCTGATAGTCGCCGGCCTCGGCCAGCAGGCCGGAGATCAACGCGCCGATTTTTCCGGCGCCAAGAACCAATACGCGATGCATGCCGATGCTCCATCCAGGGGAGGCGCATTCTGCCCATTCGGATGACCATAAACCACCCCGGGCGCCGGATATTTTTTGCAGTGCGGTGAAACCGTGTACGATTGCATATTCATGAATACCGCCGCGCAAATTACTGGCTGGAGCCCCGAAAGCTGGCAACGCCGGCCGGCGGAACAGCAGCCTCGCTACGCGGATACCGCGAAACTCGCGCGCGTGGTCGCAGAGCTGTCGCGGCTGCCGCCGGTGGTCGTGTCCTGGGAAGTTGACCAGCTCAAGGAGGAGCTCGCAGCGGCGCAGCGCGGCGAACGTTTTCTGCTGCAGGGTGGCGATTGCGCGGAAGGCTTCGGCGACTGCGAGTCGGCGACCATCGCCCGCAAGCTCAAGATCCTGCTGCAGATGAGTCTCGTGCTGCTGCACGGACTCAAAAAGCCGGTGATCCGCGTGGGACGCATGGCCGGGCAGTACGCAAAACCGCGTTCCGCCGATACCGAAACGCGCGATGGCGTCACGCTGCCGAGCTATCGCGGCGACATCGTCAATCGCGCTGCATTCACTGCAGCGGATCGCGAACCGGATCCTGAATTGCTGCTACGAGGCTACGAACGCGCGGCCCTGACACTCAATTTCGTGCGCGCGCTGGTCGATGGCGGATTTGCGGACCTGCATCACCCCGAGTACTGGGACCTTGGCTTCATGCAGCATGCGAAGCTCAAGGATGCCTACCAGAAAATCGTCAATTCGATTTCCGATTCGCTGGATTTCTTCCAGGCGATTTCCGGCGGGCCGATCCACGAGACCAGCCAAGTGCGGTTCTATTCGAGTCATGAAGGGCTGCATCTGCTCTACGAACAAGCGCAGACGCGCTACCTGCCGCGTCGCGGACACTGGTACAACCTCTCGACGCACATGCCATGGATCGGAATGCGCACGGCGCTGCCCGGTGGCGCGCACGTGGAATATTTCCGCGGCATCGCCAATCCGATCGGCGTCAAGGTCGGGGCGGCCATGGATGCTGCCTGGCTTGGTGAGCTCACGCGCATCCTGAACCCCGAAGGCGAAGCGGGGCGCCTCACATTGATCCATCGCTTCGGCGCCGGGCACATCGAACGCTCGCTGCCGGCGATGATCAAGGCGGTGCGCGAAAGCGGCCAGCAGGTGCTGTGGGTCTGCGACCCGATGCATGGCAATACCGAGACGACGCCGCAGGGCGTCAAGACGCGCCGCTTCGACAACATCCTGTCGGAAGTCGAGGCGGCTTTCCGCATCCATGATGAGTCGGACTCACGGCTGGGTGGCGTGCATTTCGAACTGACTGGCGACGATGTCACCGAATGCACCGGTGGGGCGCGCGGCCTGTCGGATGGCGATCTGGCGAGGGCCTATCGCACGAGCGTGGATCCGCGCCTCAACTGCGAACAATCCCTGGAGCTCGCGATGTTGATCGCGCGTCACCGCGGAGAACGGTAAACATTAGTATTATCATGGAGTTATAGTTGGTATCTGAGCATTCAGTTGATACCAGTACGAACACTGGCCAATTTCCGATGCTCAGGCAGGACTGGCGCGAGGTGCTGCGTCCTGAGGCGATCGCATTCGTGCACAA
This sequence comes from Steroidobacteraceae bacterium, assembly GCA_031431175.1. Classification (GTDB taxonomy): domain Bacteria; phylum Pseudomonadota; class Gammaproteobacteria; order Steroidobacterales; family Steroidobacteraceae; genus SCUD01. The sequence goes on from JANPCY010000119.1 coordinate 2,825, forward strand.
ACTGGTCGCCCGCTTCGGCCCGCAGGTGGCCGGACTGCTCGAGCAAAGGGCAAAGCGCCAGCTGACATTCGACGCCGGCGTGCTTCCCGATTTCCTTGAAGCCACCCGCAAGATCCGCGAATCGGATTGGCGCATCGGATCGATCCCGGCGGATCTCTGCGACCGGCGTGTCGAAATCACCGGCCCCACCGATCGCAAGATGATCATCAACGCACTCAACTCCAGCGCCAATGTGTTCATGGCCGACTGTGAGGACTCGCTGTGCCCGACCTGGTCCAATGTGATCCAGGGCCAGGTCAACCTGATGGAAGCCGTGCGCGGGACGATCGCCTACACCAGCCCGGAAGGAAAGTCGTATCGCCTGGGCGAATCAACCGCGGTACTCGTCGTGCGGCCGCGCGGCTGGCATCTTCTGGAAAAGCACTGGCTGCGCGGCGGCCAGCCAATTCCTGCCGCACTGGTCGACTTCGGGCTGTACCTCTTTCACAACGCAAGCGAGTTGCTAAGCCGCGGCAGCGGACCGTATTTCTACCTGCCAAAGCTCGAAAGCCATCTCGAAGCCCGGCTATGGGCCCATGTCATCGAGTTCAGCGAACGGGTGCTCGGCCTGCCGCGCGGCAGCGTCAAGGTCACGGTGCTGATCGAGACGATCACGGCTGCATTCGAGATAGACGAAATCCTGTTCGAACTCCGCGAGCACATCGTTGGACTC
>JANPCY010000120.1:0-6827 GCA_031431175.1 Steroidobacteraceae bacterium
GGATGAGAAGCGCGTCGAGGAGCGCGGCGTCGCCCCGCTCGCGGCGCTATTCGCGGATATCGCCGCGATTGACGGCCCGCAGGCGCTCGCCCGCTTTTTCGGGCGCGCGCAGGGCCTCGGCATCGATGTGCCGATGGGCACCTACGTCTTTCCGGACGCGCGGAATTCGACACACAATATCGCCTATTTCAGCCAGTCCGGTCTGGGCCTGCCGGATCGCGATTACTACCTGCTCGATGAACAGACCTACATCGACATCAGAAAGAAATATGTCGACTACCTCGCGAAACTTTTCACGCTCGTGGGCGATCAGGATGGCGCAGAACGCGCTGCCAGGATCCTGGAACTCGAGACGGCCATCGCGCGCGACCAGTGGACGCCGGTACAGAACCGCGATCCGGTCGCGACTTACAATCGCCATACGCTGGACTCCGCCGCTGTGCTTGCGCAGGACTATGACTGGCGCGCGTTCTACGCCGCGAGCGGGTTGCCTGCCGGCGACTTCATCGTGCGGCAGCCTAGCTATGCAACCGCGCTTGGCAAGCAGATGGGCAGTGTCGACCTGTCGGTCTGGAAGGATTACCTGAAGGTGCGGACGATCGGCGCCTATGCGCGCGTGCTGCCAGCCGCATTCGTCGAGGCTTCTTTCGATTTCAATTCCCGCACCCTGCGTGGCACCGAGAGCCTGCGGCCGCGTTGGAAGCGCGCCGTCGTCGAGACCGACAACGCGATGGGCGAGGCAATCGGCGCCGCTTACGTCGCGCGCCACTTCCCGCCGGAAGCCAAACAGCGAATTGACCAGCTGGTCCGCAACCTGCTGGCCGCATTCGACCGCGGCATCGACTCGCTTGCATGGATGAGCGCGCCGACCAAGGCCGAGGCCCATACGAAGCTTGGCAAGATCCGGGTCAAGATCGCCTATCCGGACAAATGGCGCGACTACGAAGGGCTCGAGATCCGGCGTGACGACCTGCTCGGCAATGTCGTGCGCTACAACCAGTTTGAGTGGAACTGGCAGGCGGCGCGTGCCGGACAGCCCAAGGATCCCGATGAGTGGTTCATGACGCCGCAGACGGTCAACGCCTACTACCTGCCGACCAACAACGAGATCGTGTTCCCGGCCGCGTTCCTGCAGCCGCCGCTGTTCAACCTCCGGGCTGACGACGCTGTCAACTACGGCGCGATCGGCTCTGTCATCGGCCACGAGATCAGCCATGGTTTTGACGATCGTGGACGCCAGTACGACGGTGATGGCAATCTCCGGGACTGGTGGACGCCTGAGGACAACGAGAAATTCAAGGAGCGCGCCGCCGGGCTGGTGCGCCAGTACTCCTCCTTCCAGGCGTTGCCCGACCTCAATGTGAATGGCGAACTGACGCTCGGCGAGAACATCGGCGACCTGTCGGGCGCGGCAGTGGCCTACGCCGCCTACACGAATTCGCTGGGCGGCGCTGAGGCGCCGGTCATCGACGGCTACACTGGAGCACAGCGCTTCTTCCTGGGTTTCGGACAGTCGTGGCGCACCAAGTGGCGTGAAGGGTTGATGCGCGAGATCGTGCTGAGCGATCCGCATTCGCCGAGCGAATTCCGCGCCAATGGCGTGGTCGCCAACATGGACGAGTTCTACGAGGCCTTTGGCATGCGCGAGGGGGACAAGCTTTGGCGTCCCGCCGTCGAGCGCGTAAAGATCTGGTGACCTGCTTGCCGGCTCTGCCCGGGGTGGCCGCGGATGTCTATTTGCGCTGATAATGCGGGTCCATGAGTCATAGCGCCCCGTATTTCCGTCTGCTCGTCGTGCCGGCCGTATTGCTGGCGCTGGCGGCCTGCACGCCGTTCGAGTCCTTGCGGCACAAGGTGCGGAAGGCGGCCGAGAAACCGGCTGCGGTTGCGCCAAAGCCGGAATTGCCGCTCGCCACCGCGACGCACCGTTTCATCCTTGCGCCGGGCCAGGATGTCGTCGGCCGCCTGCAGGTAACCAGCGCACGTCACGAAGACACGCTGACGGACATCGCGCGGCGCTTCAATGTCGGCTATGAGGAGATCATCCGCGCCAATCCGGGCGTTGATCCCTGGCTGCCCGGCGAGGGAACACCGGTGGTGCTGCCGACCGAGTTTGTGCTGCCCGATGCGCCGCGCGATGGGCTGGTGCTGAATCTCGCCGCGATGCGGCTCTATTATTTCCCGAAGCATGAGAAAGATGCGCCGATTGAGGTGATCACCCATCCGATCGGCATCGGCAAGATCGGCTGGGTAACGCCCGAGGGGAGCACGAAAGTCGTCTCGCGCATCAAGGACCCGGTCTGGACGCCGCCATTGTCGGTGCGCCAGGAGCATGCGAAGGACGGCGACATCCTGCCGGTGCAGGTGCCGCCCGGACCGGACAATCCGCTCGGCCGCCACATGTTCAGGCTCGGCTGGCCCAGTTACCTGGTTCACGGCACCAACAAGCCCCCCGGTGTCGGCATGCGCTCGAGCCATGGCTGCATCCGGCTGTACCCGGAAGACATCGAGGCCCTTTACGATTCAATGCCGATAGGCACGCGCGTGACCGTTGTCAATCAACCCTATCTGCTGGGCTGGCGCGGCGGGCAGCTGCTGACCCAGGCGTACGAGCCGCACGAAGACGACAAGCGCAACTGGACAGACGTGCCAAAAGCGCTGCGCAAGAACACGGTCAAGCCGCGCGTGACGCTATGGAAAAAAGTCGCGGCGCAAACCGATTCGATCGACTGGGAGGCGATCGGCCAGGCGGCGGCCAAACCGCGTGGCATCGCAATACCGGTCGGTCCGGGCCCGGCGCTGGATCTCGAGGCGCTGCTGGCGCAGGCACCGCGGGTGCGCAATGCCTTGCCGAAGGGCGCCAGCTGGGACGGCATCGAAGACCAGTACGTGGGCGAGCCGGAATTCAAGAAGCCGGCAGTCACCGGCGAAGCTGACGCGGCGACCGCCAGCCGCTGATCAGCGCCTGGCCGCGCGCCCCGCGAGCGCGCAGGTCATCGAGCCGCCGACCACCGCGAGCGCGCCGACGATGCTCCAGGCGTTGAGGTCCTCGGGTGGCAGCAAGTCCCAGCCGAGCCAGTCGACCAGCCACATCGATGCCATTGTGAACAGCGGCGCTGTCGCCAGCACCGCGCTGACGCGGGACACATCCCAATAATGCAGGGCCTCGCCGAAGGCGCCGTAAGCGATCACTGTGTTGGCGCAGCAGAAGGCGAGCATCAAAAGCTGCAGCCCGTCAAGGTTCAGCACGGCTACGGGCGCAGCGGCTGGCAAGAGCGCGAGCGTTGCGCCGACATACAGCATCCACAGCACCTGGCGCGACGTGAAAACCGTCAGCAGGCGTTTCTGCGCGAGCCCGTAAATCGCCCACGCGATCGCCGCGACGATCATCAGCGCGACGCCAAGCCCCAGCCCTTCGGTGGGCCGCGTGAGCTCGGGCAGGCGGTGGTTGAAGAACAGCAGCTGGCCGATGCCCAGCAAGATGAATCCGAGCCACTGGCGCGCCGCAAAGCGCTCGCGGTACACGAATACGCCGCCCAGCAGCAGCAATAGCGGCGCGAGCTGGATGACGACCTGCGCCACCGAAGGCGTCGTGTGGTCAAGCGCAATCAGGTAGAGCAGGTAGTTGGCCAGCAGAGCCGCGAGCGCGATGCCGAGGATCATCCACGCATTCCGCCCGGTGCCGCGCAGACGCGGCAGCTGGCCGCGCCAGGCGAGGAATATGCCGAGACCCAGCATCGATACTGCGAAGCGCCACCAGCTGATCGTGTACGCGTCCATGCCGGTCAACGCGACCTTCAGCGCAATCGGCAGGAATCCCCACAGCACTGCGGTGGTCAGGGACATGGTGAAGCCGAGCTGCCAGCGCCCGGTGTCGGTATTCATGCGGATCCGTGATTGTCGATGAGCGGGGTTCGGCAGCATAAACCAGCCGGGCCCGCGCAGTTGCCCTGTGATAACCTTTCGCAAACCCGCGGGAGTGGCCGGTGGCGGAACGACTGACCGGTATACAGGTTTACGAACACGCCGGTTCCGAACAGGCCATCGCGGAGACGCCAACCGCAATCACGGCATTTGTGGGCCGCGGCTTGCGTGGTCCGGTCAATCAACCCGTCCAGCTCGCGAGCTTCGCCGATTTCCTGCGCGTATTCGGCGGGCTCTGGCAGCCCAGCACGCTTTCCTACGCCGTCGAACAGTACTTCGAGAACGGCGGCCGCACCGCGTACGTCGTCCGGGTCGCGAACGGAGCGCGCTGCTGCACGCTGACGCTGCTGGCAGGCGAGGGGGCACTGGTGCTGCAGGCGCTGGCGCCGGGTACGCGCGAATTCCTGCGTGCGGCGGTCGACTACGACGGCATCGGCGACAACGAGGAAGACCGGTTCAATCTCGTGCTGCAACGCGTCCGGACGCCGGGCTCCGAGCACATCGAAGACCAGGAAATCTACCGGCGCCTGACGGTGCTGCCGGATGCCGTGCGCGATGTCACGACGATGCTTGCCGACTCCCAGCTCGCGAGGGTCGTGGGCGCGGTGCCGCTGCAGCGCCCGGATCCGACACCGCGCAGCGACCCGCGCGGGATTGCCGGTTACGTCACGTCGAACCCGGATGGTGATGATGGCGGCGCGCTGACCGACTACGACCTGATCGGCTCCGCGGCGCGTGGCACGGGCCTGTTTGCGCTGGACGCCATCGAGACATTCAACTTCCTGTGCATTCCGCCGCTGGCGCGTGACGCCGATGTCGGCGCCAGCACATTGCTGGTTGCCAATCGGTATTGCCGCGAGCGGCGGGCGCTGCTGTTTGTCGATCCGCCGGTCGCCTGGGATTCGGCCGGCAAGGCACTTGCGGAGATGCGCAACTGGCCGCTGCCCAGTGACACGGCATGCATGTACTTTCCGAGGCTGCTGGCCTACGACAAGTTACGTGGCCGCTTCGAGGCATTCGCGCCTAGTGGCGCGGTGGCCGGAACACTGTCGCGGGCGGCGGATGTCGCGCCGTTCTGGACCGCTGCGACCGGTGAGGACTCCGCATTGCGTCCGGGGCTGCGGCCGATGTGCGCAGTCGACGACAACTACCGCGCGCGGCTCGTGGCCTGTGGCGTTAATACGGTGCAGACGGTCCGGCGCCCCGGCCGCGAAGTGCCGATCGCGTGCACCATGGCCGGTCCGGGAGCCGGAGCGACGGACTGGCGCATGCTGCCGGCGCGCAGGCTTGCGTTCATGATCATCAGCAGCATCGAGCGCGGCACTCGCTGGATGCTGTTCGAACCCAATGAGCCGCCGACCTGGCGGCGTGCCGCGGCGCAGGTCCGGGCCTTCCTGAGTTCGCTCGAGGAACGCGGCGCGTTTGTGCATCGTGAGCCTGGCGATCGATGGTTCGTGCTGTGCAACGAGCGGGTCAACCGCGAACAGCATCGCGAACGCGGCATCGTCAATCTCCTGTTCGGTATTGCAGCTGCACGATCGGGCGAGTTCCACGCCTTTATGGTCAGTCATCGCGCCGGCGGCAGCCGCGCGCAGGCAGTGAGTCCCAATCTGAGCGGTTTGCCTGGGACCGGCGTTACGCAAGCGCTCGAGCAACTCGAACTGCCCGCCGAACGCCGCGCCTGAATCAGGCGCTGCCGAAACCGCCGCCACCCGCGAGTTCGTCAAAGCGCTGTCGCACGATCCGCGCGTTCCATTCATGAAAGAGATAATTTCAGGGCGTCCAGCGCTCCACCCGCCAGCCGCTCGCAGGCGTGCCGGTAGCCGATCTCGATCGCGCGTTCAAATGATTTCCAGTCGAGCAGGTCCAGCGATTCCAGGGGTGGCATCAGCAACAGGTCACTCTGGCCGCGATGCTCCTGTGTCGCGGTCGTGCTGTTGACCATACCCGACCGCCACAGGATCTGCAGGATGTTGGGACGCCTGCGCCGGCCGTGCTGGCGGCTTATCAGATTCCAGAACGAAGGCGCCTCGGTCGCATCGATGTCCGTCGTGAATGTCGGGTCGGTCGCGACATCCACGCCGATCACCGGGCCACGGCCCTTCGCGCGCATGACGTCGACCGGCAGGTTGTTCATCGTGCCGCCGTCCACGAACACCTCGCCGCCGTGGAACACCGGTGGCAGGACGCCGGGAATTGCGACCGATGCACGCAGCCAGCGCCACAGCAGGCCCCGCTCGTGCACCGCGATGCGGCCGCTCGTCAGATTCGAGGAAACACAGAAAAACGGCAGCGGCAGGTCCTCAATGTCGATGTCCCCCAGTTCGCGACGCAACAGCAGTCCGACCTTGCGGCCCGAAACCAGCGAGACGAGCGGCCAGGTGAAATCCGAGAGCGGATTCGTATCCACGAAGCTGCGGCGAAAGCGCTCGAGCAACTCGGCGTCGGTCCAGTCGGCCGCGACACCCGCCGCAAGGATGGCGCCCATGCTTGAACCGCCGACCAGATCGATCGGCACGCCGTGCTCGCGCAGTGCACGCACGACACCAAGGTGCGCGAAGCCGCGCGCGCCGCCACCAGAAAGCACCAGGCCCACGGCCCGATGCGTCATCAGCCGCACGATGCGCGGCATGTCGGCAGGCCCGCGCAAGTGATGGCAGGGCACACCCGGAAGGATCGGACGCCAGCGTGCTGCCGCGCCATTGACGATGCTGCCTTCATGGATCAACAGAAGCTCGGCCCGTTGCGCGGCATGCGCGTGCCGCTCGAGCTCTGGCCAGGGCCCGGCCTCATCTCGCGCACGCACGGCAAGCAGCAGCACGTCCGCCTGACGCACGCACAATTGCGTCCATGGGCTGTCACCGGGTTCGGCGGCGTAGACGACGAAATCGTTGCGCGACTCG
>JANPCY010000121.1:0-3658 GCA_031431175.1 Steroidobacteraceae bacterium
GATACGGCCATCTCCCGGTTCAGCCGCTCGCGACGGTGACTCCGGCATGCGGCGACCGTCGCTCGCAGGTCAGGCCGCCGCTTGCTTGCGGTGCGCCATCACGAGCGTGCGGACCCGATCGGACATCCTGGCGCCCGTGCCGGTCCAGTAGTCGATCCTTGGCAGGTTAAGCTCGAGCTTCTGCGCCTTGCGCCGGGCAACCGGGTTGAAAAACCCGACCTGCTCCAGCACCAGTCCGCCCTGCCGTTTGCGGCTGTCCGTGACAACGACGTGATAGAACGGCGCGTTCTTGCCGCCACGGCGTGTCAGTCGAATCGTCACCATCGGATGAATTCCTCGCAGCCCCGGAGCCGTCTGGCCCCGCCAAAGAGCCGCGCATTCTACTCAAATCATGCGGGTAATGAAAGGCTTACACGAGCCTGCCGGCCGCTCAGCTCAGCGCGGGCCGTGACCGCCGGGTTTGCGTCCGGTGAGACCCCGCAGCATCCGCGAAAGGCCGCCACCCTTCATCTTTTTCATGAGCTTTTCCATCTGCAGATGCTGCTTCAGCAAGCGGTTGACTTCCTGGACCTGCACGCCCGACCCGGCCGCGATGCGCCGCTTGCGCGAGCCGTCGATGATGCCCGGGCGCCGACGCTCGCCCGCGGTCATCGAGTCGATGATCCCGATCTGGCGCCCGATTGAACGATCGTCGATCTGTGCGAGCGCACCCGGCGGCAGGGCCTGCGCCGGTAACTTGTCTGCGAGCGCAGCCATGCCTCCCATTTGCCTTAGCTGACCAAGCTGTTCCCGCAGGTCGCTGAAATCGAAGCCGCGGCCTTTCGCCAGCTTTTCGGCGAGCCGCCGGGTCTGGTCCTGATCAACACCAGCCTGTACCTGCTCGACCAGCGACAGGACATCTCCCATGCCGAGGATGCGCGACGCCACGCGCTCCGGGTGAAAGACCTCGAGCGCGTCAACTTTCTCGCCAACCCCGAGGAACAGGATTGGCTTGCCGGTCACATGGCGCACGGACAGCGCCGCCCCGCCACGCGCATCACCATCCGCCTTGGTCAGGACTACGCCGGTCAATGCCAGTGAAGTATCAAAGGCACGCGCCGCGTTGACGGCATCCTGGCCTGCCATGCTGTCCACGACAAAGAGTCTCTCGGTCGAACCAACTGCATGATCGATCGCCTGCACCTCGGCCATCATTTCCTGGTCCACGTGCAGCCGTCCCGCAGTGTCGATGATGATCACATCGTATACATGCCTGCGCGCGTGGGCGACCGCCGCAACCGCGATGTCGACCGGGTTCGCACCCGCGGGTGCCTCGAAGTATTCGGCATTGACCTGGCCGGCGAGCCGGGCGAGTTGCGTCATCGCGGCCGGCCGATAGACGTCGGTGCTCGCCAGCAGCGTCCGCTTGCGGTGTTGCTCGATCAGCATGCGTGCAAGCTTTGCCGCTGTCGTGGTCTTGCCGGCGCCCTGCAACCCGGCGAGCAGGATGACAACCGGAGGCTGGGCTCGCAGATTGAGACCGCGGCCCGGCTCACCCATGACCCGCGTCAGTTCCTCGTGGATGATCCTGACCAACGCCTGCCCCGGCGTCAGGCTGCGCGTAACTTCGGTACCGATCGCGCGCGCGCGCGCGGCATCGATGAATGCCTTGACGACCGGCACGGCGACATCCGCCTCGAGCAGCGCCATGCGTACCTGACGCAGCGTGTCGGCAATATTGTCCTCGGACAGGCGGCCCCGTCCGCGCAGCGTATCGACTGCCTGGCCAAGGCGTGCAGCGAGCGTATCGAACATCCGGGAGGCAGCCTGGCGGTGCTTGCCGCAAAATCGTGCTGCCGCCGATTATAAGTCGCCCCCTGTACAATGACCGCACGCAATCGCGGAGCCGATCTTGCGCGGATCTGTCGTCATCCTGCTTTACCTGGCTGCCGTTGCGGCCTCGGCGCATTCCGCCAGGCGCGGCAGTGGCCCGGTGGCATTGCGCGAGCCTGCGCTGTACCTCGCGGCCGCTGCATGGCTTGCCCATGCGCTGTGGCTCGCTGGCACCCTGCGGCCGCTGGGTGAGGCCGCGATGGACCTCGCCGACAGCGCATCTTTGGTGGGACTGGTGATCGGCGCCGGCGGCGTGCTCGCGCTCGTCTCACGGGGCTATCGCGCGGTTGCTGCAGTCGTGCTCGGGATCGCAGCACTGCTTGCAGCCGGCACCGGCAGCATGCCGCAGGCGCGTGAAACCGCCGATGTGGGCTGGCCAGTCGCGGTACATATCCTGCTGGCGCTGGGGTCGGCCGGCATGTTCGCGATCGCCGCCGTGCTTGTCATCCTGCTGGCACTGCAGGACGGGCAATTGCGCAGCAAGCGCCCCGCGAACTGGCTGACGTCATTGCCACCCGTCGAAAGTCTCGAGGGGGCCTTGTTCACGGTGATTGGGACCGGCCTGGCGGCATTGACCCTTGCGATATTGGCCGGACTCTTGTTCGTGACCGACCTGTTCCAGCAACACCTCGTGCACAAGACGACTCTCGCGCTGGCAGCCTGGCTGATATTCGCGGTCCTGCTGATCGGGCGCTGGCGCTTCGGCTGGCGCGGCCGCAAGGCGGCGGTCTACACGCTTGCGGGCTTCGTGATGCTCGCGCTCGCCTACTTCGGCAGCAAATTCGTGCTCGAGATTCTGCTGGGGCGGCACTGGGGTTGAACGCTTGAGCGGGTTGACGCCTGTGGTGCTGCTGATTCTGACCGCCTTGCTGGAAGCCGCGACTCCGGCCTTGCGATCGAGGCGCCGGCCGACACGGCGCCCCGGTGACACGGCGGCCCTCCGCCTTCGGCGCCGGTTCGCTACTGAACCACGCCGCGCGCGCCATGCCGTCTGGTTGCTCCGGATCACACTCCTCGGAGCGCTTTCGGCCTGCGTGCTGCTTGCGCCCATCGAGATCCGGATGATGGTCGCGTTGATCACGATCGCGGGACTCGCGCTGTTGCTTGCGGGGGGCGGAGCGCTGCGACGGCCGGGTAAGCTTGGTGAGTTTGCCGCTGCCGTGATGCTATGGCCGCTGGCACCCTGCTTCCTGCTGCTGCCAGCGGCGCGCAGTGGACAGCTTGCGGCGCGACGCGATCCTGACGAGACCATTGCCGACATCGCCGAAGCGCTCGCCAGCGAATCCGCGGAGCGCCAGCTCATGGTGGAGGCGCTGCTGGATCTCGAGCGACGCAGTGTCGAAGACGTCATGGTGCCGCGCAGCGAGATCGAGGCTATTGATATCGCAGCGGATTGGGATGAAGTCGTCGCGCTGCTGCGACGCACGCAGCACACGCGCATGCCGTTGTTCGAGGGGGACCTGAATCGCGTACTCGGAATCGTTCACATGAGACTGGTCGCCAACGAGATCGCTGCCGGCCGCTTGACGCGGGAGCGGCTGCGTGAGATTGACGGGCAGCGCGAAGCGCTGTTCACGCCCGAGGGCACGACGCTGCATGCGCAATTGCTGCGCTTTCGCAGGCTTCGCCGTCGCATCGCATTTGTCGTCGATGAATACGGCGATGTGCGCGGTCTGGTCACGCTGGAGGACATCCTCGAGGAGGTGGTCGGTGAATTTACGACTCAGCCCGCCATGCTGCGCCTCGACTTCAGCGCGCGGCACGACATAGCTCCCATCGGGCCGCG
>JANPCY010000122.1:0-3600 GCA_031431175.1 Steroidobacteraceae bacterium
CTGCGCCACCGTCATGTGCGGAAACAGCGCGTAGGACTGGAACATCAGGTTCACGGGACGTTCGTAAGGCGGCACATCGGTCATGTCGGCGCCGTCGATCAGGATCCGTCCCGAGGTCGGTTCCTCGAAGCCCGCCAGCAGCCGGAGCAGCGTCGTCTTGCCGCAGCCCGAACTGCCGAGGATCGCGAACAGCTCGCCGCGCAGGATGTCGAGCGAGACGTGGTCGACCGCCGTGACGCCATCGAACTGCTTCGTGACCTCGCGGATCTGCACCAGCGGCGACGGGGGCGAATCGTTCACAGGCCGGTCTTCACGCGCGACCACAGGCGCGTTCGCTTGCGTTCGTCCAGCGGATCGTGGATGACGCCCTTGTACAGGCTCTGCTTCACCTCGTCGGGCGGGTAGACCGCCGGATCGTTGCGCACTTCCGGCAGCAGGAACGGCATGGCCTTTGGATTCGGCGCCGCGTATCGGGTCTCGTTGCTGATCGCCGCGATCACTTCTGGCCGCAACAGGTAATTCAGGAACAGGTGCGCATTGTCGGGATGCGGCGCATCCGCCGGAATGAGCCACAGGTCGAACCATGCCAGAGTGCCCTCACGCTGCGTCGTGTAGGCAAGCTTGACCGGCCTGCCCGCCTCCTTTGCGCGGTGCATCGCCGTAGCGTAGTCACCGGACCAGCTCATCGCAATGCAGACCTCCTCGTTCGGCAGGTCGATCAGCATCTTCGCCGAGCTGAAATAGCGGATGTACGGACGCACGCCCTTCAGCAATTTCTCGACCTCCGCCAGTTCGGCGGGATCGAGGCTGTTGGGGTCGTGGCCAAGGTAGAGCAGCGCCATTGGTATCACATCGGTCGGCTCATCGAGGAATGTGATGCCGCAATCCGCGAAGCGGCGCGCGACTTCCGGCTTGAATATCATGTCGCCGCTGTCCACCGGCGCATCCGGCATGCGCTCCCGGATCATCCCGACGTTGTAAGTGAAACCTGTCGTGCCCCACAGATATGGCACGCCGAACCGGTTGCCCGGATCGTCCGACTCCACGGTCTTCAGCACCCACGGATCCAGGTTTCCCCAGTTGGTCAGCTTGCTCTTGTCCAGCGGCCGGTAGACGCCGATCGGGATCAGGCGCGCAGAATAGCGCTCCGCGTGCACGACGACGTCATAACCAGTGCGGCCAGCCAGCAGCCGCGCCTCCGCCATCTCGGTCGAATCGTACAGGTCGTAGTTGACCTTGATACCGTATTCCGCTTCGAAATTGTCGATCGTGTCCGGCGCGATGTAGTCCGGCCAGGTGAATACGTTGAGTATTTTCTCTTCTGCGCCCGCCGCCGTGGCGGTCCAGGCCATCGAAAGACAGGCTACCAGCAGAGGAAGCGTCCTCACGGCTTAAATCCCATCAAGTCCGCGCTTCAGCAGGGCACGCGCGATGATGAGGCGCTGAATCTCGCTCGTACCTTCCCAGATCCGGTCTACGCGGAGCTCCCGGAAGAATCGTTCGGCGGCATGCTCGCGCATGTAGCCGCGTCCCCCGAAAATCTGCAACGCGCGATCGGCGATGCGGTTCGCCGCCTCGGATGCGTAGAGCTTTGCGATCGAGCATTGCGCATGCAGCGAATTCAGCCTGTCGCCGCGGTCGTGCGCCCTGGCGGCCTCGTAGGTGATGAGTCGCGCGGCCCAAAGCTCGGTGACGCTGTCGGCGAGCATGGCCTGGATCAGCTGTTTTTCGGCGAGCGCCTCGCCACCGATCATGCGCGTGCTCGCAAATGCTGTCGCTTCCTCGATCAGGCGGGCGGCCGCGCCGCAACTGCGCGCAGCAATCATCAGCCGCTCGCGCCGGAACCAGCTATGGGCATATTGCATGCCGTTGCCTTCGCTGCCGAGGCGCTGGTGCTCGGGGACAGCGACGTCGTTGAATCGGTAGATCGGATGATGATCGCTGAACGTATGGCTGAAGAGGGGCGTGCGCACCAACTCGATGCCCGGCTGGTCCTTGTCGATGAAGAACAGGGAATGCGACCCCGCGTGCGGACCATCGGCAAGCCGCGCCTGCAGGATGAAATAATCCGCGTGGTTCGCACTCGTGACGTACCACTTCTCCCCGGAGATCCGGTATCCCCCGGGACAGCGGCGGGCGCTGGTCTCGATCGACTCGGGATCCGAGCCGGAGCTGCTCTCGGTAATCGCGTAGCATTCCTTGCGGCGGCCAGCCATCAGCGGAAGGATGAAGCGCTCGAGTTGCTCCTCACTGCAGGCCTCGAACATCCAGCGTTGCGCTTCCGAGAAGCACCAGCAAAGCGCGTTGGTCACCCGGCCCAGCTGCTCCCAGACCACGACCTGGTCGATCACGCGTGCTTCGCGGCCGCCGCGCGCGGCAGGAACATCCATGGCGCTGAAGCCCAGTTCGATCGCCAGGCGCCGGTGCCGCGATTTCACGTCCGGCGGAAGCTTGCCTTCATGGAGCTCTGCTTCCACTTCGTGCGGTATCAATTCCTCGCGCGCGAACTTCGCCGCGCGGTCGCGCCAGGCCAAAGCCTCGTCATCGATTGTGATGCGCATGTCCGGCTAACCCCGATTACCGGCGACAGGTTGCCGGAAATGACGCGGAAACGCATCTGCCAGATATGACAGCGCGATCCGCCGCGCCAGGTCGCGGCTCATCGACTCCGGCCGCACCAGCAGGTCGAGCCAAAGGCCATCCGTCAGTGCCGACAGGCCGTCGGCCACGAGCGCAGGCTCCACTTCGGGATAGTCGCCCGGCTCGCATAGCCTCGCGCACATCACCCGCACCATGTCGTCATAGGATTTATCGCGTTCCGCGCAGATTCGCCGGTAGGTAGGACGGAATTTCCGCTCTCCCCAGAACGCGAACCAGACGGCAAGCTTGTCCCGGGCACAGATGTTGCGCCGGAAATCGAGCTCGACCATGGCCTGCAGACCTGCCGCGGGCGAGACTTCCGCGGCGGCGGCAGCCTCACGGCAGGCGCTGCGATATTCGTCGGCCAGGTAGCGCAGGGTCTCGGTCAGCAGCCCTTCCTTGCTTCGAAAGTGCAGGTTGATGATGCCCTGGCTCAAGCCCGCCTGCTGCGCCACCGTCGCAATGGTCGTGTCCGCGAGACCATGCTGCGCGACGCAGCGGATCGTGGCCCTGATCAACTGCTCGCGGCGCTCTGCCGGCGGCGCCGTGCGGCCTCGCCTTGTCGCCGGACGCAAGGGTTTCGACTTCAGAGATAACCCCTTTTAAATCAGGGACTTAGTGCGGCACCAGGCCGGGATCCGGGCACCATTTTAGCGCGTTCCGTCGGCAATTCAATGAATGAATGGTTATTCAATGAACATGGACGCCAATGCGCGTTTGTGGGACCCTGTGCACAGGCGCTCAGACCCCGCATGACAGGAGGCCCACGGCCATGACACGCAGCCTCAGCAAGTCCAATTCGCATTTCCAGAAGGCGGTCAAGCGCCTGCCGCTCGGCGTCTCGTCAAACTTCCGTTACTGGGGCGATGACAAGACGATTTACGCGGCGAAAGGCCGTGGCGCCCGCCTCACCGATATCGATGGCAATGAATACATCGATTACCGGATGGCCTACGGCCC
>JANPCY010000123.1:0-2933 GCA_031431175.1 Steroidobacteraceae bacterium
GCATTGTGGTCGAGACGCCGGTCGACCTGACTGCCGAACAGAAGGAATCGTTACGCAAGATCGAGTCTTCGCTGCAGACCGGCGGTCGCCGGCACAATCCGCGCGAACTCTCCTGGCTCGAGGGCGTCAAGCAATTCTTCGGCAGGATCGGGGGCTGACATGATCAATGTGGCGGTGCTCGGCGTGAGCGGCAGGATGGGTCGGTGCCTGGTGCGGGCAATCCGTGAATCCGATGACCTCACCCTGTCTGGGGCGCTCGCATCGCCGGGGAGCGCATCGCTTGGGCGCGACGCGGGCGAAGTTGCCCAGGCGGGTCCAGTCGCCATCGAGGTCACGTCGGACCGCAGCCGCGCGCTTGCGAATGCGGCCATCATCATCGATTTCACGCTTCCCGAGGCGACCGCGGACAACCTGGCCGCGGCGGCCGCAGCACGCGTCCCCATCGTCATCGGCACTACCGGACTCGACGCCGAACGTCATGCACTGATCCGGCGTGCCAGCGAGAAACTGCCGGTGCTGGTAGCGCCGAACATGTCGCTGGCGGTCAATCTATTTTTCAGCCTGGTGGGCGACGCCGCGGCCGCGCTGCCGGGCGACTACGACATCGAGATCGTGGACGTACATCACCGGCACAAGGCGGATGCCCCGTCGGGTACCGCGCTCCGTCTCGGCGAGATCGCGGCCGGTGCGCGCAATCCCACGCTCGGGAGTGTCGGCGTTTACGGTCGGGCCGGGAGCGCCACCACCCGAGCGCCGGGCGCGATCGGATTCGCCAGCGTCAGGGCCGGCGACATTGTTGGCGAGCATCACGTGCAGTTTGCGGGCAGCGGGGAAACGCTGGAACTGGTGCATCGGGCGACGGATCGCATGACATTTGCCTATGGCGCGCTGGCGGCGGCGCGTTGGCTCACCGGGCGGCAGCCCGGTCTCTACGGCATGGCGGACGTGCTGGGTCTTTAAAGGGGACGCAACCCTTTACCAAAGAGATAAAGGGTTGCGTCCCCTTTAAATGGAACGGGCAGCGCCGGTCTAGTAGAATTCCGGTCTGGGTTGCGGCCCCCTTTGAGTGACAGGAATATTTGCGAGCGGAGTCCGAAACGGCTCCACTCGCTTGAATGCTGCAGCCTGCTTCGGCAGGGCGGCATATCCAGGCAGGGGAGAAACGACCGGTGAAAGCCACGCCTGCGGTACTCGCTCTCGAGGACGGCACGGTGTTTCGCGGTGACTCGATTGGTGCACCGGGAAGCACCACCGGCGAAGTCGTTTTCAATACGGCGATGACGGGCTATCAGGAAATTCTGACGGACCCCTCGTATTGTCGCCAGATCATCACGCTGACCTACCCACACATCGGCAATACCGGCGCGACGCCCGAGGACCTGGAGTCCCCGGACATCCATGCCTCGGGCCTGGTGATCCGCGATCTGCCGCTGCTGCATTCGAGCTGGCGCGCCAGCCAATCGCTGTCCAGATTCCTCGCCGAAGGCGGTGTCATCGCAATCGCGGGAATCGACACGCGCCAACTCACGCGCATCCTGCGCGAGAAGGGAGCACTGGCTGGCTGCATCATGACCGGCAGCGAAGTCGACACTGCGATCGCCATTCGCGCCGCCCGCAAGTTTCCGGGTCTCAAGGGCATGGATCTCGCCAAGATTGTCAGCGTGCGTGAGCCGTATCTATGGAATGACGGGAGCCTCGGCCGGGAATCGGGCCGGGCCCTGCGTCCGGGATCGCGCTTGCACGTTGTCGCTTACGACTTCGGCATCAAGCGCAACATCCTGCGGATGCTGGCGGATCACGGTTGCCGCATGACGGTCGTTCCCGCCGAGACTGCGGCGGAGGATGCGCTGGCGCTGGAGCCGGACGGCGTTTTTCTCTCGAATGGACCCGGTGATCCCGAGCCCTGTGATTATGCGATCGCCGCGATCCGTCGCTTCCTCGAGACTGACATCCCGATCTTTGGCATCTGCCTGGGCCATCAATTGCTCGGACTCGCCTGTGGGGCGCAGACAGTCAAGATGAAGTTCGGGCATCACGGCGCCAATCATCCGGTGCAGGAACTTGACGGAGGCCATGTCGTCATCACCAGCCAGAATCACGGCTTTGCAATTGACGAGGCATCGCTTCCGCCACGGCTCAAGGCGACCCATCGTTCGCTGTTCGATGGCTCACTGCAGGGTATCGCCTGTACGGATCGGCCGGCATTCGGTTTCCAGGGCCACCCAGAGGCGAGCCCTGGTCCGCACGACCCGCGGCCGCTGTTTGAACACTTCGTCCACTTGATGGCGCGCCGGTTGCAACAGCTGAGGCGAAACCGCGCCGCCGCTGCCACCGGCGACGACGTAGTGGCCGGCTGATGCCGAAGCGCACCGACATCGAGAGCATCCTGATCATCGGTGCCGGCCCGATCATCATCGGCCAGGCTTGCGAATTCGACTATTCCGGTGCCCAGGCTTGCCGCGCGCTGCGTGAAGAGGGCTACCGGGTCATCCTCGTCAACTCGAATCCCGCGACCATCATGACCGACCCGGAGATGGCCGACTCGATCTACATCGAGCCGGTCGAATGGCGCACAGTCGCAAGGATCATCGAGAAGGAACGACCAGATGCCCTGCTGCCCACCATGGGCGGCCAGACCGCGCTCAATACCGCGCTCGACCTGGTGCGCGAAGGTGTGCTCGAGCGGTTTGGCGTGGAAATGATTGCCGCCTCGCGCGAAGCAATCGACATGGCCGAGGACCGGGAGTTGTTCCGCAATGCGATGCGCGGCATCGGTCTCGAATGCCCGCTGTCCTACATCGCGCACAGCCTCGACGAGGCCCTCGCCGTGCAGGGCGAGGTCGGCTTCCCGACGGTGATCAGGCCGTCTTTCACGCTCGGCGGCTCGGGCGGCGGCATCGCCTTCAACCGCGAGGAATTCGAGGAGATCGTCG
>JANPCY010000124.1:0-2491 GCA_031431175.1 Steroidobacteraceae bacterium
GCATGTAGACACCGAGTCGATCGGTGATTTGCCAATGTCCGGTCAGTCGACCCGCGTCCACGTAGTACACCGTGGCGCCGGACATCTTGATGGTATTGCCCGTGGCCGGAAACCCCGGGATGTCTCCCCGGTGCGTGGCGGACCACAGCCACGTGATGATCACCTTGTGTTCGTCGGCCAGCATTTCCTGCACGCTGAAGCACTGATCCGGAAACGGTGCGCGCGACACTTTCACTCGATCCTTGTATTGCGCCAGGTCGAGCACTTGCCGGTCCCACGGATCACCGGGATCGTGGTGAACCGTGTACGTGTGCGCGACGTATTTCCCGGCGGCTTCGTAATCGCCGTCGTTCCAGACTTCGACCAGGAATTGCGTCAGCAGCGTTTTGTTGGCTTCGGCGTTCGACATCGAGATTTCCCTGGGATTCACGTCGCAGTCAGGCGGCACCCAGTAATGCATGCGGATTCTTATCGGCGACCTGCAATAGCGTGCGGTATATCTTCAAGTAGGGAATCAGGCTACTCCATCTAGATTCCTGGCTGAAGCGCCTGGATTTTCGCTCGCTAGAGAAGGTTCGAACCCAGGTTTCCGAGGTTAGTGGCCCGCTCCACGCGCACGCAAAAATGAAAAGGCCCGCACGAAGCGGGCCAGTTCATTTTTGGCTGGGGGACTAGGATTCGAACCTAGGTTGGCGGAGTCAGAGTCCGCAGTCCTACCGCTAGACGATCCCCCAAATGCGGTTCGTCCGCAGGAACCTGGCTCAGCGCTTGCTGAACTGCGGACCGCGGCGGGCCTTTTTCCGGCCGACCTTCTTGCGCTCGACTTCGCGCGCGTCGCGAGTCACGAATCCTGCCGCACGCAGCGGCTTGCGCAGCGTCTCATCGTATTCGATCAACGCGCGCGTGATGCCGTGACGGATTGCGCCGGCCTGGCCGGTGACGCCACCACCGTCAACCAGCACATTGACGTCGAACCGGCCGACCATTTGCACGAGTTCCAGCGGCTGGCGGACGATCATCCGGCCGGTCTTGCGCCCGAAGAACTCGTCAAGCGGGCGGCCATTCACTGTGATTGCGCCCTTGCCCGGCTTCATGAAAACGCGCGCGGCCGAAGTCTTGCGCCGGCCGGTCCCATAGTTGTCATTCAATGCCATTGTCTGATCCTGGTCTGTTGCGGGCCCGGGCTCACTTGAGCTCGAGTGATTTCGGCTGTTGCGCCGCATGCGGGTGCTTCGCGCCCGCGAATACATGCAGCTTCCTGAACATCTGGCGCCCCAGTATCGTCTTTGGCAGCATGCCCTTGACCGCGTACTCGATCGCCCGTTCCGGGTGCTCGGCGAGCAGCTTGCCGAGTGCAATCGTCTTCAGATTGCCGAGATAACCCGTGTGCTGCTGGTAGACCTTGTCGCGCAGCTTGTTGCCGGTCACCGCAACCTTCTCCGCGTTGATCACGATGATGTAATCGCCGCAGTCGACGTGCGGAGTGTATATGGGCTTGTGCTTGCCACGCAGCCGGAATGCAATCGCCGACGCCAGGCGACCCAGGGTCTTGCCGGACGCATCCACCAGGTACCAGTCGCGACTCACGCGCTCTGGCTTTGCGAAAACGGTCTTCATCTTGGGCCCCTGAAAGGGTCTGGTTCGAGAAAGGCCGGCAAGTTTACACAGATGTACGGGTGTTGCAAAGCCGTAAGGCCCCGGGCGCAAGTCCTTGGCTCGATTAGGGAAGTAATGGCGCCGGGGCTATATAATATGCGTCACATGCCCGGCCCCCGACTGTCGCCACTCGACCGCCTGCTGGAACTAGCCGATTTGGGATTACGGGCCAGTTTCGGGCGCCCCTCCACCACCCGTCCCACGCCGGGATCACCGGCCGCCGCCGGGCCTCTGGATGAGGGCCGCCGACGCCATGCTGCCGGGCTGATGCGGGTCAATCACGCCGGAGAAGTCGCGGCGCAGGGCCTTTATCACGGCCAGGCCTTGACGGCGCGTTCGGAGGCAGTGCGTGCAACGCTGCGCCGCGCGGCCGCCGAAGAAGGCGATCATCTGGCCTGGTGCCGCGACCGGCTCGACGAACTGGGCTCGCGCACGAGCTTGCTGAATCCGGTCTGGTACGCGGGCTCGGTCGGGTTCGGCGCTGTGGCAGGACTCCTCGGGGATCGCGTCAGCCTGGGATTCATGGCCGAGACCGAAAAGCAGGTCGAGGGCCACCTTGAAGGACATCTCGCGAGCCTGCCGGATGACGACCTGCGCAGCCGCGCGATCATTGAGCAAATGAAGTCGGACGAGATCGGACATGGCCGTTCGGCACACCAGGCAGGCGGCGAAGAATTACCCGCGCCGGTGCCGCAGTTGATGCGGCTGATCGCCCGTATCATGACCGGCACGGCATACTGGATCTGAGTCAGGCACCGATTATGTCTTGCGGCGCGGGCGGGCCTGTAATACAACGGCGACCAAGCCTGCGACAGCAACCAGCGCAGGCGGCAAC